>JBCBZF010000256.1:0-7402 GCA_039815525.1 Bacteroidota bacterium
ATATGAGGAATATTTTACGTTAAAATTACGCGTTTTTTTTCACAAAAGTTTTCGCCCCTTTCGTAGCCAAAACCGGACCAGAAACCAGCCGATACCCGCACCGGCGCTGTCAATAAACACATCGTAGACAGCACCTTTTCGCCCTACGACAAAACTTTGGTGAAATTCATCCGACGCAGCATACAGCACACAAAACGCAAAGGCAATCCAAAAGGACTTTGGCGCATCCACATACCAGCGACTGACCCGAAAAGCCAGAATAAATAAGATGCCGTACTCCGTCAAATGCGCCAGTTTGCGAAAAGTTTCGTGCAGAATATCTGCCAATTGCGAACTGGGATCTATCCCAAACCAGGCAAAAACATCCACAATCCAACCACTCTGAGCGGTAGAAGCGGTGCGATCCTGATCTGACATATAGTAGATCAGCCCCATAAACAATAGCAGAGGCAACCAGTGGGTCAAAAACAAATAGGGAGCGGAAGGTTTACGGGCGGAAAGTGTCTCCATGGATCAGTTTCCAGAATTTTCCTTGCGGTATTTATACGGATCGTAAGTGGGCCGGGGTGGATTGACCAGTCGCCCGATCCATTTGGCAATCGAAGTAAACAAAGCAATTGCCAATAAACCAATCAGAACCCCCACAAAAGCATACACGCCGCCTTCGAGGGTGATCGGGATATTGGTTTCAAACTGCATCGCCGCGTGAATGGATTTATCGTAATGCTTGAGAAGGGAAAAAGGCCGGGTCCAAAGTGATGCACCAGTCAAAGCATCAAAAGCCTTTTGATAGCGGCGATATCGCTCTACAGAATTAAGGGAGACCTCCGCATTTTCCCGCACCATCGGGTCCTCATTGGCGACCAGTTTCTTGAGGTAAGCATCTACCGTCAAATTGAACTCAGCGGCACTTTCATCCAATTCAACATAAGTCTTCTGGGCTTCCATCTGTGCCCCCGCCAATACATCTGTATACTGGTTGATGTAGGTCGGCACTTGGGTAAACAAAAAGGCAAAGAAGACACATACCAGGCGATCGCCCAGATTGCCAAACAAGCCAAAAAATTTCTTCAGGAAGCTCATATCACAATTTTACGAAAAAATTGTGAGGAGCGGGCTGCAAGCAGAGAGTAGCGGGAATTTTTTCAACCACTTTGGCAGACCACAGGGCCACTCAAAGGCTGGTCGAAAAACGTTCCTGGCTTCTCATCATCCATTGGCTGAATGCTGAAGAGGTCTCATTCATAGAGATAGCGCCAGACGAAAGCCAAGAGAGCTACCCTGGCGATCGGGGAGATGACTGCTACGATACGTAACCATTGCGACCCTGGGGAAGCTGATCCAACCACCACCACGTATCACCCGGCCCTCACCAATTTCAGGGCCCTGAGGATTGGTATGGGAACCTTCTGGGTAGTCTCCATACCAATCCTGACACCACTCCCAGACATTCCCACTCATATCATACAATCCCAGAGCGTTTGGATTTTTCTGGCCGACTGGATGAGTTTGGCTATTGCTATCGGTTTTCAGCCAGGCAAAATCTACTAACTGATGTTTGTCATTCGTTCCTGCCCAAAGTGTGCGATTGGCGACCCCGCCTCCGGCAGCATATTCCCATTCTGCTTCAGTCGGCAGGCGAAAATCATACCCAGTCTTCGCGTTCAACTTTTCTATAAAGCGCTGACAATCATACCAGGACACATTGACAACCGGTAATTCTGGCCCCTTGAATGCGCTGGGGTTGTGCACCATCATTGCTTCCCAATGGGTTTGGGTAAGCGGATACTGACTGATGCCAAAACGATCAAGCCTCACCAGGTGGGATGAATATTTGTCCCCCATCTGAAATTCCCCTCCTTCAATGGGAACGATCTCCGCGAAAAGCTTCTCAATATCTAGGTCTCCGGCCATGATCCTAAAAGAAGAATAAATATTCTCTTTGAACAGGCTTAACACCTATATGTTCGCAGGATTTCCCCCAAAAATCAACAACTTTTCATTATCATGCTTCAATGACCAAACTACTCATCTACGGAGCCTACGGTTATTCTGGCCGGCTAATCGTCGCGGAAGCCGTCCGCAAAGGCATGCGACCATTCGTGGCTGGACGCAATGAAGCCAAAACCAAAGCACTCGCGGATCAATATGATCTGCCCTGGGAGGCTTTTTCCCTGGACGAAACGGATAAAATGGATGCCGCTTTGCGGGAAATGGATGCCATCCTCCACTGTGCAGGTCCTTTTGTGCATACCTGTGATTTGGTCGCAGAAGCTTGTTTCCGCACCCAAACCCACTATCTCGACATTACCGGCGAAGTTGCCGTCTTCGAATGGATGGCCCGCCACGATAAACAAGCCCAAGCAGCAGGCATCATGCTGCTGCCGGGAACAGGCTTCGATGTGGTCCCAACTGACTGCCTGGCCGCACACCTGAAAGACTTGCTGCCATCTGCGACGCATCTCACGCTGGCTTTTGAAGCCTTGGCTGGTCTGTCGCATGGCACTGCCACCACCGCCGTCGAAAATCTGGGGGAAGGCGGCATGATCCGCAAAGATGGCACGCTGGAAAGAGTTCCGTCTGCACATGCGACCCGCAAGATCGTATTCGCTGATAAGCCACGAACGTGTGTCGCCATTCCCTGGGGAGACATATCTACCGCATATCATAGCACGGAGATACCCAATATCACCGTCTTTGTGTCCCAGCCCCCAAAAATGATTCGCATGATGAAAATTACCCGTTATTTGGGTTGGCTATTGGGCAGCAGTCCGGTGCAGAGCTACCTTAAAAAGCGCATCAAAAGTGGACCGGCCGGACCTTCGGATGCAAAACGTGATGCCGCTGTCTCCCTGGTCTGGGGAGAAGCAAAAGACGACAAGGGCAATTCCGTTGAAGCGAGACTGACCACACCCAATGGCTATACTCTAACCGCCTCAGCCTCAGTCCACATCGCACAAAAAGTCCTGAATGGAGAAGCAAAAGCCGGATTTATGACGCCCTCACTCGCCTTTGGCAAGAATTTGGTAACAGAACTCGAAGGCGTTGACGGCTTCAGATGAGAGGGATCAAAAATAATTTTAAAAAACTCGCCCCTTTTAGCTCGCACCCCGCCCCTGAAAGTCGTAACATTGCCCCATTAATCTCCCACACATGAGCGAAGAAACACTTAGTTATCAGGACGCGGTCCGATTGGGCGAAGAAGCCTGGGAAGCCATCGGCGAAGAAGAATTCGAGCGAGCCAAGGAAATCGGCCAACAATTGATTGCTGGAGACTATGAGTCAGGTTATCGGGTGTTGGGGTCGGTCCATGAACAAATGGGAGAAACAGAGGAAGCAGAGGCGGTGCTGAAGAAAGGCATTGAAACTTATCCTGAAAACTGGGAGCTTTTCCTCCACCTGGGCACATTGTACAGCGAAGCCAATCGTCTGGAAGAAGCCATAAAGGTTCTCGAAGACGCTGCCAAATTAGAGAATGTCGAATCTTACTGGATTGACATGAATAAAGCGGTGGTTTACTATAAAATGCAGGATGTTGATGCGGCACTCAATACCCTCCAGAAAGTTACCCATCCGGACATGTTCAATGAGGCATTTGCCTTGCAATTGAGCATCCTGGACGAAGTGGGTCGCTATGATTTGCTGTTGGAAGTAGTCGAAGAAGGATTGGAAGAAACCATTCCCCCGGAAAATGATCAGGACGCCGAGGTCATGTCCCGCATTTGTTTCTATGCTGCCAAAGCCTGCTACAAAGAAGAGGATGAAGAGGCGACGCAGTTTTATCTCAAACAAGCCATTCAATACCATCGCAGCAACGAAAGTACCCTCGAATTGATTCGCGATATCCGGGCGGAGTATTCAGATAGCGCCACGCTGTACGGTATTATGGTGCAGGCATTGTACGAGCCGGAAACAGAGGAAGGCAAAGAATCCTTCCCCTTCATGACCACCTATGCTGTTTTGGCAGAAAATGAAGAAGAAGCCATGAACTACATCCGCGACTTTGAAATTGATGATGTCAAGCGCGAATCCATGCAGGTCATGGAAGTCGAAATCGCGGAGGTTGAAGAAGGAGAAGAAAGCGAAACCGAAGCCAAAGGCATTTATATGGTCGGTGGCATGGGCTTTATGGATGAATAACAAAAAGGCCAGACTGATCGATCAGCCTGGCCTTCGTGATAATGGAGACTCTTTAGTTGTAAGTCGCGCGCAGCTTCTGCCAATTCTCATCCGCTTTGCGGACCAGTTTATTGTGGTCTTTTTCATTCAGCCACAACTGCTGCGCATCCAGTTCGAGATTGTAGAGATAGAGAAAGTACTTGCCATCCTGCCGGATAAATTTATTAGGGTCAGTGCGAAATTTGGCACCAGCATAGACGCCAAAGGCGCAGTAGCCACCATACTGAGGCAGATATCTCTCCGGTTTGCGATCGAAGCTGGCGTTCTGTTCGGCAGAGGTGAAATAGTAGACGATTTTCTCGTGCTCACTTTTGAATTCCTTCACCCCTTTCTGCGCCAGCCCCAGATCAAGGTAGGAAACCGGGCTGTAACCCTGCAATGCAATATTGCTGTTGTCAATGTTGTTGGCCTGTTTGTCCTGGGCAAAAAGACTCCCGGACAGCAGCAATGCTGCAATCAAAATGCTGAAAAACTTCATGTCTATTGTTTGTTGGATGTTGATGAAAAATGTTTGTGGTAAGGGAATGGACCGGAGATCGATCAACCAGCCTGGAAATATTCTTCCTGCACGACCTGACCTTCTTCATTCCAGATGCGGCGGATGATTTCGTGCCAGTGAATGTGGCTACCGTCTTTCATGTCGAAGTCAAACGTAAACTCTGACGCAGAGCTTTGTCCGTCGACCAGGGTGCGGTGGTGGGTGATTTCGTTGACTTTGGCGATGGCACCAGTAAAACCTTCCATTTTGGCAACCATCTGCGATTTGTCGGAAGTGGTAACCGCGCCATAATCAGCCGTATTGGCTCCATCGGCAAAGAAAGTTTTAACCGCGTCCACGATGGCGCCCTGAGACACCATGTTGTCCATTTGTTCTGCTTGCTGTTGAATGTTCATCTTTTGTCGTTGTTTTTGTATAAGTAAAACTGATTGCGAACGACACAAAGATGGCGGGCTGGGGAGGCATTTCACCTACAAAAAACGCCCGATTAATGGGAGTTTTTTTCTTTGAATTGGGTAGGAGAAAGAGAGGTGTGATGTTTGAAAAAAGTGGAGAAATGGTTGGCTTCTTCAAAACCGAGTTTGAGCGCAATCTCCTGAACCGGCCAGTCGGCCAGCAGCAGTTCTTTGGCAGTTTGCACCAATTCCTGCCGGATCAATTGTCCGAGTGAAAGATTGAGACGCTGACGCACTTTATGGGAAAGGCTTTTCACTGACAAATTCATCTGATCCGCGTAAAAATCCAGACGTCTTTCGCTTTGATGGTGAGCATGTAAGAGCTCGTATAGATCCTGGAGAAAACGGTCCCTGCCGTCAAAATCAAAGTGTTTGCGAAACTGTCCGGGACTTTGCCCGGTTTGCTGGCGGAAGACCCGGTTGAAATAGGAAGGATCGCTAAAACCTACATCGTAGCCGATCTCCTGTACGCTTTTGTCAGTAAAAGCGATTTGCTTTTTCCCTTCGGTCAGGCGTTTGTGGTTCAGCATTTTCTGAACTGACCAGCCAATTTTCTCCTGAAAAAGTGCCTGGGCATGATAACCCCGATGCTGAATCAATTCAGCCAGCTGATGATGACTGAGACGCTGATGAAACTGGGTATCAATCACATCTTTGACATCAAAAATCAAATGGTATTCATCCCGACTGGCCTGAAAAGGATTTTGCCAGTACCACTGCTCCGAAGACACATCAATGATCTTCGGCATCTGGTCTATCAATACATGACCGTCCAGATACTTTTGGCAATCGCGGCACGCATGAAAATTGATGTAACCAAGTGAAATCAAGTGCTTGAACAAGACCCGAACCTCAGGATTCCGAAAAACGGCCTCATCACTGAACTCAATTTTCCGGACGGCAAACGTATCGGTAGAGAAACGAATGTATTGTCCTTTGTCCAGAAAAATGATTTTGTCTTCCCAATCCCGATACTGCTTGAAATCGACTTCAATGCTCCCTTGCCCTTCCAGAATCTGAAAGAGTGTGTACTGGTTGATGAAGTACACTTCATTGGCCTTAGGATGAAATTTGGTGATCATTGAGGGCGAATGACAGAGTATATTCAATTTACATAAAATGCAATGAAACACTTTTGAGGAGGAATATGATTTCTGCTCACTTCCCCGTCACATACTCCTGCAAACGACTGCCCTCACGCTTTACGCGCTTTAAAAAGGCTTTTGCAAGGCCACCATCGGTTTGAATCCGACGTGGACTGGTCCAGACCAGGCTATCTGGCGTATCGACCAACTCAAGCTTGCCCGCTTTTTGCAGCATCCAGGCCATGTGGCCATCCTCACTGCCCTCCGGGGTGTGATCATAACTGCCCACTTCAAGGGCGATTTCCCGTTTCAGTGCCGAATTGAACCCATGTACATTGATGTACTCCCGGTGCTTGCTCCGGATTTTGTACAGACTCCGCCCCAGAAATTCATGCATGACATACGGAAGACGTGCACCCAAATTCGGTGGGATAAACGAATGTGGCCCATACACCATCAGCACGTCTGGCTTTTGCAAAGCTTCCAGGAAGTCAATTCCCCAGGCTTGTGGATAGATGGTATCCGCATCTGTATGAAAAACATATTTACCGGATGCCTCTTCCAGGCCGATCTGACGACTGCCCTTTTGCTTCACATTCTCGGGTAGATTGATGTGTGGCACCTTCAAGGCTTTTAGTAAGTCGGCGGTTTCATCCTGGCTCCCATCATTGATGATCAGGATTTCGGTCGCGACGTGGTTGGGAAGAGTGAGATTGGCAAGGGAAGAAAGGCTGTGTAACAGGACTTTCGCCTCATTGTAGGCTGGCATGACGATGGATACCCGGGCATTGCCGCGCTGGTATTGTCTCAATCCCAGCCGGATGCGTTCGAGCCAGTCCGATGGAGCGGTCCGAAAACTCTGGTAAGGAATGCTATGTTCTGCCAGCCAGTCCGGCAGCGAAAGTTGGGGCAACATCATACCACAGGCTTATCAAGGATTATATGCAAATTAGGCATCCAACCCAAGCAAGCCGCCTTTCTTTGTCCCAATCGCAATCTTCCATGGCAGAACCCCTGAAAAACCGATATAACCAGACTTTTTTTGATGCTTTGATCCGGGATTTCCAGCGTGTATATCCTGAATTTCCGCCGGATTTTTTTCTCCAAAAAATCTATGATGCAGAATGGGAAGGTCGGGAGTTAAAAGACCGTCTTCGGCATATCACCCATTGCCTTCATGCAAG
>JBCBZF010001098.1:0-2389 GCA_039815525.1 Bacteroidota bacterium
CGCGCGCCTCGGCCAGTGTCTGGTTTGCATAGGCCTCGGCCTGTGATGTCAAAATGGGTGCGGTTGCTTTCTCCACCGTACAAATATTTCTTCCCATTTCTGATCAGAATTTTTCCATTGGCCGCAGCCAGTGGGAATTTTTTTCGTCTTTCTAATACTTCCCAGTCCTGTGCGGAAGCAGAAAGAATAATGACTGAAAGGATAATGGTTCCAATAGTCCGTAGTAGATACATGTGAGCTAGGTTTATATTCGAGTTAGGTAATCTTCAAGATACGCAATGTTTTTTGACGGAGGCAAAACAAAATGCCTTCCTACAAAGGAAGGCATTGAATATTGTTTTGGCAGCAATGATCAGTTGTCGCGCTTGATCCCGTATTTCTCCATTTTATTGTATAGATGGGAGCGTTGAATATCAAGGACTTCAGCCGTTTTAGAGATGTTCCACGCGTTTTGCTCCAGCTTACGCAGGATAAAGTCTTTTTCGACATGATCTTTGAATGACTGGAATCGATCAAAGTCATCGAAAACCGATACTTGTTTTTGCTTTCTGCGTCGTGGAACGGCATAATCAAGGACATCTTGCACACCAATGGTCCCATCAGACATGATGGCCAGCCTTTCAACGACATTACGCAATTCACGAACGTTGCCTGTCCATTCCAATTTTTGCAATTCTACCATGGCATCCGGGGCAATACCAAGGCCTGGCATACCGTATTCATCACCAATCTCTTTCAGGAAAGAATGTGCCAGCAATGGAATGTCTTCCCGTCGGTCTTTGAGAGGTGGAACGTGGATCAGAATCACGCTGAGGCGGTGATATAAATCCTCGCGGAAATTACCCTGCTCAATCTCATGCAGGAGATCTTTGTTGGTTGCCGCCACGATGCGGACATCCACATTGATTTGTTTGTCGCTACCGATGCGGTTGATCCGATTTTCCTGCAAAGCACGCAGTACCTTGGCCTGGGCGGAAAGGCTCATATCGCCAATCTCATCCAGAAAGAGGGTGCCGCCATTGGCTTGCTGAAACTTTCCGTCCCGCTGCTTGTGCGCACCGGTGAAAGATCCTTTTTCGTGGCCAAAAAGTTCACTTTCAATCAACTCTGAAGGAATGGCTGCACAGTTGACTTCAATGAGTGGGCCGGTAGCACGACCGCTGTGCTCATGTACCCAGCGGGCAACCAGTTCTTTGCCGGTACCATTGCTACCCGTGATCAATACCCGCGCATCGGTTGCCGCCACTCGTTTGATGGTCTCCTGGATTTTTTCCATGACGGGAGATTCACCGATAATGGGGCGTACTTTGGAAACTTTTCGCTTGAGTTTTTTGGTCTCAACCACCAAATCAGTTTTTTCAATCGCATTGCGTACGGTTAATAGCAAACGATTGAGATCTGGTGGCTTCTCGATGAAGTCATAGGCACCTTTTTTCGTGGCCTCAACTGCGGTTTCAATATCGGCATGACCTGAAATCATGATAAAAGCTGTATCAGGTTTTGCCACCAGTGATTTTTCCAACACCTCAATGCCATTGAGCTTCGGCATTTTGATGTCGCAAATCACGGCATCGTAATTTTGTTTGAGCACTTTGTTTAAGCCATCTTCGCCATCTACAGCCGTGTCTATGGTGTAGTCTTCGTATTCAAGGATTTCCTGCAGTGTGGCGCGGATCACTTCTTCATCATCAATGATGAGGATTTTAGCCATGATGATTGTATTTTATTTAGGACAATACTACGCGCTTATGTATAAAAAAACAAACGCATGTAGAAAATTTATACATAACTCAATGATTCTCAACTCGAAATAATTCGAATCTTTGTGTAAATTGTCAGACAATGAAGCGAAAAACGATATTTCCACCCTCTATTTCTGCACCTGCATTCTGTTGGCTCTGCGCGCTTTTGTTGATTGCTTTGCAAGCCTGTGAAACAGTTCCTAATGAAGATGTGGCGGAATTTCCGCTTGAAATTGACTTCCTGCGATCCGACCAGCAAATGATGGCTTGTGCCAAGGCTTTGCAGGAAAATTCCGAACTGAGTGATTATGAAGCCTACCAAACGTACTTGTCTTCTGAAAGAGACTTTTTTGCAGAGTTGATGGGGCTGGCCCCACGATTTAAACAATTGAAATTGACTGAATCTCAACAGGATTCTATCCTCGCCCGTAACTTAGGGCCGATGCTTCGTGACTCTTTTGTGTATGTTGTTTTAGACACAGTCCGTCAGGCATTTCCAGAATCGAAGGAACTGACAGCCAATCTATTGCCACCACTCAAAAGACTAAAGAAAGCTTTTCCTGAAATAGAACTGCCAGCTTTTCGCACCCACATCAATGGCTACAATGCCAATGGCGATTTGCGATCGGCTGATCAGGTGCTTCCAC
>JBCBZF010000273.1:0-7241 GCA_039815525.1 Bacteroidota bacterium
CACGCGGCTACGATGTGGATGTGCCCGAGAGCGTGGAGGCGTTGCGGGCGCGTGTGCTCGAAGGGAATGCGCGGCAGTACGGGCAGGAGGCGAACGTCGCCGCTCATGTGGATGCGGACCGGACAATGTAGCGGCCTTCCAGCGCCGCACCATGATGGTCTGAAGACAATAAATTAGCTGGGAGTTCTGCCAAAGGTTCCGGTGGTGGAATGGGGTTTTGTGTACATGCACTTAGAAGCAATAGGGAAGATAACGCAAGGCTTGAAAATCGTTTCATTATCCTGGAATCTGATAGGTAATTTGAATATTACACTTCAATAATAGTATGATTTTTGGAGGTAAAAAAAACATCTTGGCCCCCGTAGTCGGCGGAAATTTTGTTTAGCCTGAGCTAAACAAAATTTGCCAAAAAAATGTCTTTACAGGTGAATGATTGACGTTTTACGATGAAAGCCTTGAAAACAACGGTGAGTGTCAGTACGTCCGATGGCATGTTTTCAGAACCATTTACCTCAGGGCAGTTTGAATCGAAATCTTACATGCTGGTGAAAAATAAACACCTCCGACCTGGTGATCGAAGGTGCATCGAAACAATAAACTTCAGATTTCTTAGGGATCGATCAACGTCCTGGAACTGCTACATTCCGTCCGTCTTTCATTCTTTTATAACCATTGTCCCTGATTTGCAGATTGTTGGAGATCAGCAGACCAGCAACGTGTGGGGCGGCCATGGACGTGCCAGACATCCAGGCATATTTTCCGTTTTTATAAGTGGATTTGATGGCCAGTCCCGGAGCGATATAGTTGACACTTGCGCCATAATTAGACCAGAAGGCCGGAAAATCAAATAATCCCAGTGCACCAACCACATAAATACCGTCCTCCATCACATTGGCAGGTGAGAGGTGATAGGTGGACATACCGGTGTTGCCCGCCGCAATGACTACTTTTACCCCATAATCGCTTACCAATGAACGAATCGCTGCATCAATGGCCGGGCTTTTATCGGTACCAAGGCTGATATTGACGACGTCTCCAGGAATGGACCACATTTTTACATAGTCAATCGCCATCAGTAGGTTGCTGGTTGCGCCATCGCCCTGTTGATCCAATACCTTGACCGGTACAACCGGGACACCCGCAGCTACACCAACAATGCCAATCCCATTGTCTTTGGCCCCAACTATCCCTGCAACATGGGTTCCATGTCCCAACATATCTTCCGGACTTTCATTGGGGATAAAGCTGACGGCCGCTTGTTCTAACACATTCAGATCCGGATGGTCAAGGTCAATACCGGAATCAATGATGAATGCCCAGTATTGGCTACTATTCATGTCCACCGAACCACCGACCCGGTTTACACCAGACTCAGGATTGTCTACACCATCACCATCGTCATGACTGGTCGGAATCAGGCTTGACTTAATGTGTGGATCAAGTCCGAGAGCGATTAACTTGTCTGCTTCAACCGATCCAATATTTGGATCCGCTTCCAGTTCCTTCGCTTCTCTCTGTGATCCTACAAACATGAATCCCTTTACGTCTCCGATATCGAAGACATTTTCCATTTGGGTATCGGCCAGATTGTGAGCTGCCAAAATCTTCCGGCTGAGTTCGCGCACTGGCTTCAGACGTATGCGTTTCTGTGCGTCGGAGAGTAGGCTGGCATCAGGATGCTCAGTGTTTCTATTTTCACCGGGAAGACTTTCAAAGACTTCTGTACCGGGCTGTAAGCTCACGATGTATTTACCTGGAATCGCCCCCTTGCTTCTCACAGTGATGAGATCGGAAGGGAGGGTTTCAGCCTCGCCGGGCTGTACGTCTGGGGCTTCTGGTGTACAAGCAACCAGCAGAAGAAGAATCAGAAAAGAGAGGTTCGTTAATCGTTGCATAATCCTGAAATCTGAAAGAAGTTAGTTCGTTGTTTGAACTTTACGATACAATGATACGCTTGTGTGGCTTTGGAAAAAAAGCACTCTTCCTGGTCGCTCAGTGCGGTTTTTTGGGCCCTAATGATATTTTATGAAATGCCTGTATTTGGCAATCTGCTTCGCTGGGAAGAATCAAGCCATCGGTGAAAGGAGTGATTATTTCGATGAGCGT
The DNA here is from genome assembly GCA_039815525.1 of Bacteroidota bacterium. Taxonomy (GTDB): domain Bacteria; phylum Bacteroidota; class Bacteroidia; order J057; family J057; genus JBCAWW01. Next base: position 2,107 of record JBCBZF010000273.1, read on the forward strand.
ACGCCCGCTTTTTGTTTGTTTGTTTACCCTCTTGTCTGTTTTCGGCAAAAACAGATAAAATCTTACAGCAGTAGAACCAATTGTTTTGTCGATGATATGCCTGGGAAAGAAACAGACCGGGATTTTTTTTATAAAAAAAATGTTTACCCTTTATGCCCAAACGTCACCTATAGGAAAGCAAATAACCAATCAAGCAATGCAAAAAATCATCAAAAACATCCTGATTCCGGCGATGATGCTCTTGTTCATACTCCCTCAAGACATGAGTGCCCAAACTCTGCGGGAACGGATTGAAGCACGTATCAAGCGTCGTGCTGAGGAGCGACTGGCTCGAAAAGCAGAAAAAGAGGTAGACAAAGTATTAGATGGGGTGGAGGAATCAATTGAAAAAAAGAATAAGGAAGAAAGAAGCAGGCGTCCGACCGAAGATGGGACCTATTCCGGCTCTGACAATGTTGAGGTTGAAATAGAAGAGGATAACAGCCCTGACGCTCCGGTGGAGCCAAGTAGTTTCATTGGTTCATTTACCATGGAGACCCATGAATTTAAAAATGGCAAGGAAACCAAAAACTCCCCGACGAGCATTCATTATGAGATAGATGCCTACCAATTTGCCATACAGATCGAAAATGCCAAGCAGAAGGATGACGAGGTTAGAATGATTTATGATCGCAAGGATCGCTCAGTAACCATGATCAATGAGGAAGAAAACTCTGCCATCATCACCAAAATCCCCAAACTGAAAATCACGGTGGACTACGAAGAGCAGCTGGGAGAGGACTATTCTTTTGAAGAAACTGGTAAAACGAAAACCATTGAAGGTTTTTTGTGCCATGAATACACCTTCGATTCCGAAGAGCAGAGCGGGAATATGTGGGTTGCCAAAGACGCAAAGATGGATTATCAGGAATTGGGTCGCTTATTTGGGATGGTCCAGGTCAAAGGAAAAGGCAATGATGTGAATCCGGCTTTTGAGGGATTCAAGGGAGCCGTGATGGAATCACATATATTGGAAAAGAAGAACAATCAGCGCATCGATATGTATATGAAAAACTGGAAGGAAGGTTCGGTAGATGCTGCTGCGTTTGACATCAGTGGCTATGAGGTACAAGACATGCGGAATTTTATGAATATGTTTAAAAATTAAGATAGCCTTTCGGGTGAACAGATTGAATCAAAATTGGCTGTGGCATTGCTGCAGCCTTTTTTCTGTATTGCATAAATTTGGACCGATTATTGTTTCAATAAAAACTGTGGAGGAACAGGACATGAAATTGCACTTTACTCCCTTTTGAATCGTCAAAACGCGACTACGATCATTACAAGAAGATCGCATTGCAGAATGACCTTTAGAAAAAAACTGCATTCCCGCACCCGCGCAGATGATTTCCGCGCTCCCGTCGGCTTCGTCGTCACCCAAGCTGATGCCGAAGATCTCGTGGTTGAGTTAAATCCGGTTGACTCAGACGAAACCGTGATCAGGGTGGTTGATGAAGAAGGAACCTTACTTCTCCAGGAACAGGAGTTTAATGGTGAAAGCAATCGCCTTGAAATTACCATGGAAGATTTGGATGCGGGTACCTACTATTTTGAGGTGCAGGACAGCTTTTTTCACCAAGTGAAAGAAGTGCGAATTCCTCCACAATAAAGATTGATCTTACTTCAGTAAATTTTTCGCCTAAAAAAAATATTCACAGGACTGTACGCTTCACGCTGCTTTTCTGTAGATTAGGGATATCGGTATGGACTTCGGTATAGATCTGTGATCTGTATCACAACGGTAATATACATTTGGATCTGATCCGGGAACAATTTCTTCGGGAGCTGTTGGGGCAGGATGATCTGCAGCTGACAGACGACCAGGAACATGCAATGCAGCAGTTCCTTCACTTCCTCGATTCGAATCTGGAACGGGCTGCTTACTTACTGACGGGCTCTGCCGGTACCGGTAAGACTTTCCTGATTAATCTATTTACCAAAATTCTCAAAAGGCATGGCTATAAAGTCATCCTCCTGGCACCAACAGGCCGGGCAGCCAAAGTGATTACCCGCCGGACCCGCCGACATGCGTTTACCATCCATCATCATATTTATTCCCCGCAGGAAAATGCCTTTGGCCAGCTAGCCTTTACCCTCAAAAACAACAAAGAAGCGTCTAAGACAGTCTACATCATTGATGAAGCTTCTATGATTGGCAATCGGTCTGATGGTAGCAGCGCGCGGGGCTTATTGTCTGATTTACTGGAATATGTGTATCGACAGGATCCTGATCGCAAACTCATCCTGGTTGGAGATCCTGTCCAGTTGCCACCGGTTGGTTATGCAGATTCACCCGCCCTGGACCCACAGATATTGCAGACTGTCGGCATCTTTGATCTTTACAAAGCACATCTTAGTGAAGTCAAACGGCAATTGGTTGACTCTGGGATTCTGGAAAATGCGGTGCTTATCCGGGATGCTTATCTCGCTGCTGATCCTGCTGGCTTGAATCTGGATGTGGGTCGCGATGTTCAGCCGCTGGAAAACGGATATGAAGGCCTGGAAATTTACATGGGGTATCACGAAGAAGGGAATCCTGACCGGGTGGTGTTTATTACCTATTCCAATTATCAGGCGACACGCGTCAACCAGGCCATCCGGCATCACTTATGGGGCAGTGAGGAAATATTATTGCCTTCTGACATGCTCATGGTGGTTCGCAATAACTATAGCTGGGGGGATTCCAAACGATTGCCCTTTCTCGCCAATGGCGAAATGGGGACGGTTCGCACGGTATATAAGGAAACTTACGAGGAACGCTACGGTCTGAGATGGATGGATGCGGAGATTGAGTTTATAGACAATCGAGGGGATGCGATTCTGATTGAATGTAAGTTGGTTCTGGACCTATTGCAGGACAAAAGACCACAACTGCCGCAGGAAGTGATGCAAATGCTGACCCAGGCCCGCGAACAGGAATATGCCGGACTCTCCCCTTCCCAGGCCCGTCAATTGATGCGTACTGATCCCTATGTCAACGCGCTACAAGTCAAGTACGGCTATGCCATTACTGGCCATAAAGCACAGGGTGGTCAATGGGAAAATGTGCTGATTGGTTTCGAACCGGATTACGGACAAAATCCCATGGCGTATATCCGCTGGTCATATACAGTCTTCACCCGCGCTGAAGAAAGAGTGTTTTTACTCAATTGTCCTTTTGTGCCAAAATGAAAAAGTGTTGCACACATCAGCTTCTGCGATTGACAGCATGCTTGCTGTTGAGTTGGGTGTGTCTGCATATTGGGATAGCGCAGCAGTCAGGGCACAACTTCCTTTCTTTTGGGGTAGCAGAAGGCTTGCCGACTTCGATGGTCCATCAAGCCTTACAGGATCAGCAAGGCTATATGTGGTTTGCAACCTCTGCCGGGGTGGTTCGTTTTGATGGCAATCGCTTTGAGACTTTTACCGTTACCAATGGACTGGCAAAAAATGATGTGCCTGCCATGTTGCTTGATCAAAGTGGCGCAATTTGGATGATGACCATTGGTGCGTTGACCCAATATCATAACAGCCAGTTTGAAAAGTTGGACAGTCTCCGCTTTATCAAGGATGAGCGGGTGCTGAGTATGAAGCAAAGTCTGGAGGGAGACCTCTGGATACAAACCGCGGAATATCTCTTCTATCTCCCTGTTGGCCAGACCGTCCCACAGGAAGTAAAGGAACTGCATTCTCCCCCCAGCCGCCTGAAGCTGTTGTTTACAGGTCCTGATCATCAATTGTGGTGTTATCGTCCCGGAGAACTATTGGTCATGAAAGGAAATCATTTGATGAAAAAAATGACGATTCCTTCCCGGCTGCCTACCCGGCACTTCGCAGCAACCCAACTGCAAAACGGCGATGTTTTGTTCCCTGCCACGAATGGTTTGTATCGGATTGATTCCACCGGAAAATTGGCATATGTTCCGACAATCGGCGAACATCCCAAATGGTCTGCAGGCATCTCACAATTATTAGAAGACCGCGAAGGGCACATCTGGGTAAGTTATGCTGCCCCGGTTTCAGGCGTCTGCCAGTTTAAATGGACTGGAAACCGATTACAATCTCAATTATGTGTTCTGAAAAAGCAGGCTGTGAACCATCTGTTTCAAGACCGGGAGAGCAATGTATGGTTTTCAACAAAGGAAAATGGTGTCTACTTAATGTTGTCAACTGCGCGGCAGATGCTCCTGCAAAACCGTCTTTTTCAGGAAAAAATCAGGGCAATACAAGAAACCCATCAATCCAACTGGGTATCAGCAGCGGCAGGCAAAGACGGCAGCCTCATTCTGACCAATCAGGCTGGAAAAGTGTATGGTATGCAGGAAGTGGATGAACCCGAATCCCAAGCGGCTGATTACTTTTTTCCCGGTCCAATTGTTAAAAGTATTCTCCTACCCAATAGGAGCTTACTTGCAATCAATCGGCAAGGTGAGTTGTGGATAGGGTCCGAGAATAAGGCCCAACCGATCCGTCAATTTGAAGGGGTTCAGAATCTCTTTCTGGTCGGTGAAGATGTCTTTTTGGATTGTGGTTATCAAGGCTTTTCCTATCGCCTTCCGTGGAAACTGCTCATGGATATACCTGCATCACCTGCGCTCGACCTTGATGACAGACTTGATTCGGAAATCGTGTCATTGTCTTTCTCCCAGATCTCTGATTTGACCAGAGATCAGCAAGGCAATATCTGGGTAGCTGATGTGGAAGGTTTGACCAAAATTGATCCTGAAGGTAAGGAACAGATGTATACGCCCGATGTCTCGGCTTTAGATGCCCGCATTGATGCATTAGCGGTCGGACCGGAAGGGGAGGTTTTTGTTGGGACCAATGGCAGTGGCATTGTGATTTTTAAGGGAAAGGACTATTTGGTCCTTGATCAATCCAATGGACTGGGGAGCAATGTTTGCAAAAGCCTTACGGCTGATTCCAATGGGGTATGGGCTGGGACCAACCGAGGTCTGGCCTTTATATCAAATATAGATTTTTCGCAAGATTACGCCCGGGTTCAGCTTTTTTCTGATAAAGATGGATTGCTCAATCAAGCGGTGGAGGACATTCTGGTTTTTGATGACGGATTGCTGTTGAAACAGGCCGGAGATCTGATTCACTTCCCGACCGAG
>JBCBZF010001006.1:0-2665 GCA_039815525.1 Bacteroidota bacterium
AATAAAAAGAATCCGCTTAATCTTCAACTCTCCAACCCATCTTCACCATGATAAAAAAGGCATTTCTCCTCGCTTTTTCCTGCGTCCTGCTCCTAACCAATGGCTGTGGACCGGAGGTATCAACCGAATGGCTCATTCCCCTGAACGAAGTCCGCGATGGTGGACCAGGAAAAGATGGGATACCCTCCATCGACAAACCCAATTTTACCGATGTTGCCTCAGTAAATTATCTGGCGGATGATGATCTGGTTTTTGCCTTCCGCGTGGATGACGAAATTCATGTCTATCCACACCGTATTCTCGACTGGCATGAGATCGCCAATGATGAAGTGGGGGGTTTCCCCATTGCCATTAACTATTGTCCGTTGACAGGAACCGGCATGGGCTGGAATCGTATCATTGACGGCAAAGAAACGACTTTTGGGGTCAGTGGCCTGCTCTACAACTCCAATATCATTCCGTATGATCGCAAAACTGATAGCAATTGGTCTCAGATACGATTAGAATGTGTCAATGGCGAACTCAGCGGCACCAAACCCACGATTCACCAATTGGTCGAAACCACCTGGGCAAGGATGCGGGAGATGTATCCGACCGCTCAGGTACTCACCACCGAAACGGGTTTCTCCAGAGACTATAATCGATATCCATATGGTGCCTACAGGGAACAAGAAAGTCTGTTTTTTCCAGTCAGCAGAACTGACGGCCGGCTGCATGCAAAGGAAAGGGTCTTCGGTGTGATCCGTGATGAACGTGTCAAAGTCTATCCCTTCGACAGCTTTCCCCAGGCAAGGGTCATTGCGGACCAATTTGGTGGCCAGAACCTCCTCATCGCCGGTAGTAAGACCGATAATTTCATCATGGCCTTCATCAAGCCCAATGACAGCCGAAGCTTTACTGCGATTGAGATTACCCCTGGAAGTGCGGTGATCATGCAAGACGATGCCGGAAATCAGTATGATCTCTTTGGCCGGGTGGTTTCCGGACCGCGTAAAGGTGAGCAATTAGCCACAGCCGATGGTTTCATTGGTTTTTGGTTTAGCTGGATCGCTTTTTATCCAGACGTTGACATTTTCGAATAAATTATCTCCGGTTTTCATGTGGGGGAAAGGTCGTTTAAGGCTTTTCCCCTTTCTTCTTTTTCCGTCGGCCTTGAAAAAGCTCCTGAAGGTTGTCAAAATCTTTTTTAAAGAAAATCCCTACGCCAGTTTGATTGTTGTTGGACAGTTGGCTCTGATTGAGGTTGTCAAAGTCGGTAGACTCCCGGTTAAACACCTCCACGGCAAGCTCTGGTGGGCGGATATCCAAGGCACCTTCCCCTGGCCTGGGGAGGAGCTTGATGATTAGTCGCAGATTACCAACCGAAAAGTCTGAATTGGAAGAAACCAGGGTACCGTCCCGTTCAAAGGTCACCCGGTCGTTGAACAATTTGGCGGAAACCAGAAAGTCAACGTCCTGAAAGTTATTGGTTCCAATATTGACACTCAACTTATCCTGGGTGGCCTGGGAGAGCCAGTAATTGAATTGGTTGCTGATCAGTTCTGATACACTACTGGCCACACCAACCCCTGCCAGGTCGGAGCCAAACCCACCGATAGGCGCAAATCGCTTGAAGACCATCAGGCTAAACACCTGCTTATTGAGTTCTTGCTGGTCATATTTGATGCCTTGTAGCCGGCTAACAATACTTTCCGCATTTTGCTGACTGATGCTGGGCAGGTCTACATCCAGGGCAATTTCAGGAGAAAGCAGTGCGCCTTTCAAATTCATTCTCACATTGACTGGTATTCTCTCCGAAACACTACTACCCAAAAGCGCACTCACATCTGCCTGAACCGGATAAACAGCATTGACGTTCATATTGGCACTGTAGGGATCTCCACTCCAGGTAAGGCTGCCGCCAGACTCTACGGTAAACTTTTTGTTCAGGACGTTCTGGGCTGTAAACAGATATTCACCCTGTGCAATCTGATAATCCCCGACCATGGTAAATTCTCCCTGTTCATTGATCTTAAGCGTTAAGGTCCCATTCCCCCGCCCTTTCATGATATCTCCCACTTTTTCATCAAAAATCAGTTCTACTTCTACATCCTCCGTTGCCAAAGCAGTCAAATTCAGCTCAAAACCCTTAAGCCCAACCCGCGCCTTGGCCTGATTGGCTTCTTCATCTCCGACAAAGCGGATGAATTCCGGGCGCTCATACTGATTGTAATCAGAGATGGGGATTTTCAGACGGCTGTTGCGACCTGAGGAGGCGAAAGCAGTGACCACCAATTGATCCAGATCCCCTGAAATATCAGCGATCCCATCTTTGACAAAAAGCGTCCCATAAAACAGATCATTGTCGCCTTTTCGGGTATCCATGATGAGGAAATTGCGCATCTCGTCCAATTGGAGAGAAAAATCGAATTCTTTCAGTCCCCGGTGGCGAATGCTGCCGTGCAGATCGGCATGATTGCCATAGGGATCATAGAGTTCAATGGTTGGAAAGTTAAAACGATCCTTATCAAATTCGATTTTCCCATTGAAGCTGTAGGTGGTTCGGAAATAATCAATGCCAAATTTGGCGTCGGTGAAATGTCCTACACCACTGATTTCGGGATTGTCAAGCTTGCCTCTTACCGTGAATGCCTCCAGCGCAACTTTCCCTTCCAAACCGAACAGC
>JBCBZF010000307.1:0-6873 GCA_039815525.1 Bacteroidota bacterium
GAAAGAAATTGGGGATGAGGAGAAATTCCGGCCGTTTGATGATCAGAAACAGAAAGACCACAATTGGAATCAGCATCGCAAAAATGATCCAGGTATAGCGGGTGAGGATGCTTGGATCAAAGAGAATCGCCATCAAAATGCCCACGATGGTTCCACCTAAATGCGCTTCATGACCAATATTTCCCCAACGAGATTTGACCCCATAAATGGTCACCAGTGTATAAATTATGCCAAACAACCATGCCTTGATGAAGAATATTTCCCCAAAAGGGAAAAGAGAAATGGTCGCGAAAACCACCCCACTTACTGCACCTGATGCGCCAACTGCCCGGTAATTTCCGTGATTGCGATGAATGAATAACGCCAACCCATTTCCCCCAAACAGACTGACAAAATAGAGGATGAGATAGAAGACAAAAGACATCCCACCGAATTCGAGCGATTGACTGAACACATAGAGGGTGTACATATTGAAAAGCAGATGCCACCATCCGGTGTGCAGAAAGCCTGAGCTGAGCATCCGAATGTATTCTTTGCCGATCAGGATGGGATCAACGTGGAAGTTATAACGATTTCGGAAGGCTTCCTCCTGAAATCCCTTGTAGCTGAAGCCCACATTGGCGAGAATCAGCACAATTGCAGTCAATTCAATGGTGATCATCACTGATAAAGGTACCCAATTTGCCCGCAATATTCAGCTTCAGGCGTCAGTAAATCCCGATTGATCAAAACCGATCCTTCCTTTCTGGCTGAAATGAGTTGATACTAACGCTTAACTGATTAAGCCATCAAAGCCACAGATAAGTTGGTAATACTTTGGGCATTAGGCGTTTGAGTGTATTATATTTCATTTAAATGAAAATTTATTACTATGAAATTAGTAATTATTAGTAAAATATTTCACCTGTAAGGAAATGGCAGGGCAGGGTTGTGCAGGGTGCTTGAAAAGATGCTACTTGAATCCAGAAACCAAATGAGACTCACATCTGGATACTATGAAAGTAAACATCACCAAACGACATATCAAGGCAGCCAGACTCAGTCAGGGACGCCTCACGCCAGTAGAGTTAGCTGTTAATGAACTGGACTGTTTTGAGGAAATCGCAATCACGGAAAATCTACAATTAGACCTAGATGGTATGCGCATCGCCTTACCAAATCGAATCCGGAAGGCCCTGAATCAATTTGAAGAAAGTGGCGAAATGAGCCCCCTCAGTTTTGATTTATCTCTCGACGATTCATTGTTCCAACCCTCATCTGACTCTCTGTTCGAGATGATGGATGATGGATACAATTTCTAAGCACACCATGGCAAACCGAAGAATTGGGTTGTTAGGTTGAATCGTCCCCTTGTGGGACCGGCCCTTCGGGGCCAAACGTCTGCCTCTTGGCAGATTTGAGTTTGGGGAAACGGAAACGTCTGTTCGGCTAAGGCTTGGACGGCGTTTCTTTTTTTGAGGAATTTTAGGTGACGTATATAAACCTTTCCGTAAAAAATTTCGTTTAGTTAGATGTTTATCTAAATATCAAATTATGAATCTCAAATTTCTCCTGTTTATGCTACTCAGTCTGTGTTTGATACCGGTTCATGCCCAAACCGAGGTTTTCCTCGGGTCCTGGGAAGGCCCTCTCAATGCGGGGGGGACGAGCATTCGGATTGTGTTTCACATTGGAAAAGCGGCTGATGGTGGATGGAAAGCGAGTATGGACAGCCCGGACCAGGGGGCCAAAGGCTTTCCGGTTGAAACGATTGTCATCACTGAGGATTCACTCAATTTGTCTCTGATGGGTGGGGCGATTCAATATGAGGGCGTAAAGGAAGGTGATCAAATCATGGGGACATTTACTCAGGGAGGGCAGGATTTTGGCCTCAATTTGCGTCTGCAAACAGCAGAAAGGGGACCTGATCGGCCCCAAACCCCACAAGCACCTTTTCCATATAAGATCACCGAATTGGTGATCCGGCATGAGGCGGCAGGACTGGACCTTGCTGGTACTCTTACCGTCCCCCAGTCCGAGGGGCCTCATCCATTGGCGATTTTATTGACTGGCAGTGGACAGCAGGATCGAAATTCTACCATCATGGAACATCAGCCATTCTGGGTAATTGCTGATCACCTGAGTCGAAACGGAATTGCTGTCTGGCGCATGGACGACCGTGGTGTAGGAGGGAGCGGTGGCAATCCCGGCCTGTCGACCACTGCGGACTTTGCAGCGGATGCCATTGCTGCCCTCAGTGCATTGAAAGGGCGCCCTGAAATTGATGCTGAGCGTATTGGTTTGATTGGTCATAGCGAAGGGGGCATGATTGCCCAGATTGCTGCGGCGAATCAGCCGGATGTTGCTTTTGTGATATTGCTGGCCAGTCCGGGCGTAGCTGGCAGACAATTGTTGGGAAGTCAGGAAAGCATCCTGCTGAAAAATCTTGGCATCAACCAGACTACCTTGGATAAGTGGAAACCCATTCGGGAAAAGGTATATGATATTGCCATCAAGGGAGATGATCCACGGACCGCCTGGGAAGAGATGGAGAAAATGTTGAACCAAGAATTAACGGTATTTTCTCCTGAAGAAATGCGACAATTAGGACTCTCCCCCAGTAATCTGCAAGGAAAATTTTTGCCACTTCTGAGTCCCTGGTACCGCTATTTTTTGGCATTTTCTCCCGATCAATATCTGCCCAAAATTCACGCGCCAGTCCTTGCCCTCAATGGTGAAAAGGACCAGCAGGTGCCCGCTACGGAGAATTTAGCGGCCCTTGGAGAGGGACTAAGCGCTGGTGGTAACACACAAGTAGAGCTGAAACCACTTCCAAACCTGAATCACCTGTTTCAGAATGCTCCAACCGGTTCCCCAACGGAATATGGAAGCATCAGTGAGACCTTTGCCCCGACTGCACTGGAAGAGATGATGGATTGGTTGAAACGGCAAATGCTAAAGTAAGCGGTAGGAAAACTTGTCGATTCCTGATTTCCCTGTATTTTTAGGTAAATCGGAATATCGGACATGCACCTACTACTAGATACTTTGCAGCTTCAGCCTTTGGATTGGGGCATCATTGCAGCATTCTTCATTGTCAGTTTGGCCATTGGTGCCTGGGTCTCCCGTCAGGCCGGGTCCAGTGCGGCTGAGTTTTTTCTCAGCGGCCGGAATATGCCCTGGTGGCTTTTGGGAATCTCCATGGTGGCAACCACCTTTTCTGCTGATACCCCTAATCTGGTCACCGACATTGTTCGGCAAAATGGTGTGTCTGGTAATTGGGCCTGGTGGGCATTCCTGCTGACTGGCATGCTGACGGTTTTTGTCTACGCCAAGCTATGGCGGCGTTCAGGTGTCCTGACCGATCTGGAATTCTATGAATTGCGCTACAGTGGCAAGCCAGCGGCTTTTGTCCGTGGGTTTCGGGCCATTTATCTCGGCGTCTTTTTCAATGTGATCATCATGGCCACCGTCTGTCTGGCCGCCATCAAAATTGGTGGTGCCATGCTAGGCCTTGATCCCTGGATCACCATCGTACTGGTTGCAGGGGTAACCGTGATTTACAGCTCACTGGGAGGCCTGCGAGGCGTCTTGTTTACAGATTTTTTTCAGTTCATCCTGGCTATGATTGGGTCGATTTGGGCGACTTTTGTGATCATTGACCTCCCAGAAGTTGAAAGCCTCAATCGTCTCCTAAGTCATCCCGAGGTTAATCCGCTCTTGAACATTCTGCCGGATTTCAATGACACAAGCCAGTTGATTCCGCTGTTGATTCTGCCTTTGGCAGTCCAATGGTGGAGTGTATGGTATCCTGGCGCTGAGCCGGGTGGGGGTGGATACATCGCCCAGCGGATGCTGTCGGCAAAATCTGAGACCCATGCCATCGGTGCGACGCTTTTGTTCAATGCGTCGCATTACGCCCTAAGACCCTGGCCCTGGATTTTGATCGCCCTTGCCTCGGTGGTGCTTTTTCCCATGAAAATCAGTCCCGATACCAATGACACCATCAGTATCTCCGCCGATGCGAAAGCCTTTTTGATTGAAAACGTTCGTGCACAACATTTTTCCCTGTTAGAACAAGGGATTGCTGAAGCAGCCGCCAGGGAAAAAAATGCAGATCGTAGCGGAGACTATCAGCGCCTTGCGCAATTGGTGGACCAGCATCAGAATCATCCCGAAATACAGTCCCTGGCATATTTGTTTTTTGAGAAAAATCATAAAGAAGGAAAGATAGAGCAGTGGACCAATCCCCTGGACGAGGAAAAATTGGTGCATCTACATCTGGCCAATCCCCAGGTCGGAATAGACAAAATTGGGCAGGATATCGCCTATCCAACCATGTTGCGTCGTTTGCCGGTTGGACTAATTGGCCTGGTCCTGGCCTCTTTGATTGCGGCGGTCATGTCTACCATTTCCACCCATCTCAACTGGGGCTCTTCTTATGTCGTCAATGATTTTTACCAACGCTTTGTCAAACCCAATGCGAAAGATAAGGAACTGGTAGCAGTCGGACGCATCAGTACTGTGGTATTGATGCTGTTTTCTGCCTTGCTGGCTCTTTTTCTGTCCAATGCCCTGCAGGCATTCAATATCCTCCTGCAAATCGGCGCTGGCACCGGTTTGATCTTCATCTTGCGCTGGTTTTGGTGGCGTATCAATGCCTGGAGTGAAATCTCCGCCATGGTGGTCTCCTTTGGCATTGCACTTTTCTTTGAGTTTTCTGGTGTTGCATTGGCGGGGCACTGGAAATTGGTCATCGGGGTTGCGATCACCACCATAGCCTGGGTGCTGGTCACATTGATTACCCAACCAACGGATGATCAGACGCTTCGCAGTTTTTATCGCCGCATCAAACCAGCAGGAAATGGTTGGGATGCAGTATTGGAAAAAGCCAGAAGTGAAGGAGAAGACATAGAGAAGAGCAATGGACGGTTGTCTCTGGAGATCCTGGCCATGGTCGTTGGAAGTTTTACCATTTATGGGGCCTTGTTTGCCACTGGCTTTTGGATCTACGGGAATCAAATTCCAGCGATTGTACTGACGATCGTGGCTGTCGTTGGGGCAGTGATGCTGTTCCGGATATGGAATCGCATCAAAAGTTAAACTTGTCTCCTCCTGACAAGTTGAATAAATATTCATGAAAAAAATCACTTGCTGTTACCTGCTCTTATTCATTTACTTGTCCTGGGGAATCTCCACCGAAATAGTGGCCCAAACGGTTGATTCGGCCAGAGCCCTTCACAAAAAAGCCTTTTATGCTGGCAGAGAAGGGAAGCCAGACAGCGCCCATTATTATTACCAACAGGCGAACGCAGCTTATGAAAGCCTTGGCCTCGATAGCCTCCAAATGGATTTGCATCTTGATTGGACAGTAGTCTATATCGATTTGAGCCAATTTGAGCAGGCAGACTCTTTATTGGATTGGGTGGAGGCAAGAGTTTTTGAGTACCAACCCCGGCCACATAAACTGATCCAAACCTACTATAATTATCGGGGCAGCCTCGCTTACCGTATGGGGGATCTGGAAACTGCCCTGGCGTATGATGAGAAAACCCTGGCACTCAGACAGAGTACACCTGATGTTGCGAAACGCAACATTGCTGGTGCACGCATCAACCTGGGACTGACCTTGTCTGATCTGGGGCGATTGGATGAGGCCTTTGACCAAACCATTCAGGGATTGCAGATATTAAGAGAAATTGGCCGGGAGGAGACTTCCTTTGCTGGAAATGCCTGTACCAATCTCAGCATCATCCTCAACCAGAAAGGCGACATCGAAGCCGCAATTGCGTATGCGCAGGAGGCCATCCGCATTCGGACAGCATACTATGGACCTGATCATCCTCAGGTAGGCCTGGCCTACATCAATCTTGGCTCTTTGTATTGGGAGCAGAAGAAATTAGATGAGGCAATGTTGAATTATCAGAAGGGTTTGCCGGTTGTAGAAAATGTATTGGGAGCGGAGCACCCCTATGTTGCCAATACCCTTGTCAATTTCGCACAGGTTCTGGGTGCCAAGGGAGAGGTAGAAACTGCCGAGGAATATATGGTGCAGGCGGTTTCTATTCATGGAAAAGTATATGCCGCAAATAGTCAGCCTTATGCCATGAGTTTGACCAAGGTGGCAGATTTATATGTGGATATGGGAGAGTATGGAAAGGCTGACACAATGTTAGCAGAAGGGATTCAGATTTATCAGAAGCTGGCAGTGAAAAGTCCAGAGCGATATGCAGATGCTTTCGCAATCAGAGGGGAGGCAGCTTTTCGGCAAAAAGACTACCACAAAGCGATTGAAGATGCCGAAATGGCCCGAGAGATTCTGAATCAGGCTGATAAAGACAACAATAAGCCAATGGCTTCCGGTGTCAAGCTCAAATCACTGTTTTTGCAGGCACGGAGCTTAATTGCCTTTGGAAAGGGATCAGCCGGAATGGAAGAGGTCGAAGCAGGGGTCGCGCTCTATCTGGAACTGCTGGAGACAATTCGGATCTTACGCAGAGATAGCAACTCCCCGGAAGGGCGTAATTTCCTGGCTGCCAGTCAGGTCAATGTAGTGGAGGAAATTCTGGATGCCTGTCACTGGTTGCAGGAGGAAAAGCCCTCAGATCAGTGGACGGCCCTTGCCTTTGAATCCATGGAACGTAGCCGGGCGTTGAACCTGCTGGACGCCAGTCAGGAAAGCAAAGCCCGTGAATTTGCGGGACTACCTGAATCCTTTCTTCAGAAAGAAGCTGCGTTACGTGGTGCGCTGGAAAGCTATCGGCAGCAGATTCAGCAAAACGTAAGTGAAGAACAACCAGATTCGCTTCGGCTCAGCTTTTGGAACAGTCGGATTTTTAGTCTCCAACAATCCTTGGACTCATTGGTCAAAGTAATGGAACAAAAATATCCGGC
>JBCBZF010000183.1:0-8589 GCA_039815525.1 Bacteroidota bacterium
GAATGTTCTCCACTTCACGGCTTGCGACCAGCTTGCTGGGAATGTCTTCCACATTCACCGCAGCAATCACATTGCCGATGATTTCCTGAAGCTTGGCAGAGTAAGGGCGTAACTGGAGCATCCGATCATGTGCACGACGCAACTTGGCGGCCGCTACCATTTTCATGGCTTTGGTTACCTGCTGGGTGCTTTTAACCGATTTGATCCGGTTCCGGATTTCCTTGAGATTCGCCATAATTAGTTGAAGGTTTTCGCTACTGCCTCAGAAGCTTTACGCAAGATGTCCTGAACATCATCAGACCATTCCTTGCCACGGATACGTCCCAGCAGATCTGGATGATTTTGTTCCAGTTCCTGAATCAGGCGCTCTTCATACTCGTCAATTTTATCTTCCGGCACAGTGTCCATATAGCCTTTGGTACCAGCGAAGATCACCGCAACCTGCTTTTCAACCGGAACCGGGCTATACTGTCCCTGAATCAGGAGTTGTACCAGGCGGCGGCCACGGTCGAGCTGAAGCTGTGTCGCTTTGTCCAGGTCAGAACCAAAACGGGAGAAGGCTTCCAACTCACGGAACTGAGCGAGGTCCAGCTTGAGGGTACCAGCAACCTTTTTCATTGGCTTGATCTGAGCCGAACCACCTACACGTGATACGGAGATACCAACGTTAATCGCCGGACGTACACCGGAGTTAAAGAGGTTACTTTCGAGGAAGATCTGACCATCGGTAATCGAAATTACGTTGGTCGGGATATATGCAGAAACATCACCTTCCTGGGTTTCAATGATCGGCAGAGCCGTCAGAGAACCACCGCCTTTTACCATAGAAGCAAAAGACTCAGGCAGGTCGTTCATATTAGATGCGATTTCGTCATTGTTGATGACTTTTGCCGCACGCTCCAACAGACGGGAGTGGAGATAAAACACATCACCAGGATATGCCTCACGACCCGGAGGGCGACGCAGCAGCAGCGATACTTCACGATAAGCAACCGCCTGCTTGGACAAGTCATCATAGATCGCGAGTGCAGGGCGGCCGGTATCACGGAAGAACTCACCGATTGCCGCACCGGCAAATGGCGCGAAGAACTGCATCGGAGCCGGATATGAGGCGGGTGCTGCAACAACAGTGGTGTATGCAAATGCACCGGAATCTTCCAGCGCTTTGACCACCTGCGCGACCGTAGAGGCTTTCTGACCAATCGCTACATAAATACAGAAAACCGGCTCACCTTTATCATAAAATTCCTTTTGGTTGATGATGGTGTCAAGTCCGATCGCAGTTTTACCTGTACCACGGTCACCAATGATCAACTCACGCTGGCCACGGCCAATCGGAATCATGGAGTCAATCGCTTTGATACCAGTCTGCATTGGTTCTGCAACCGGTTCACGGAAGATTACACCAGGTGCTTTCCGCTCGTATGGAGAAGCATACAGATCACCTTCGATTGGTCCTTTGCCGTCAATCGGCTCACCCAATGGGTTGATGACACGGCCCAGCAGACCTTCACCAACATTGATAGATGCAATCTGACCGGTACGCTTCACTGTATCACCTTCTTTGATGCCTTCGGAATCGCCAAAGAGTACCGCACCAACATTGTCTTCTTCAAGGTTCAGCACCATGCCTTTGAGGCCGGTCTGAAATTCGATCAATTCACCAGCCTGTACTTTGCTCAGGCCGTAGATACGCGCAATACCGTCTCCGATTTGCAGTACCGTTCCGGTCTCTTCCAGCTCCGCAACGGATTTAAAATTAGACAGCTGCTCCCGGAGGATGGCAGATACTTCGTCTGGTCTAACCGATGGCATATTTTCAGTTTTAGATGATTCAGTGATTATTTACGAAATGCTTGCTTCATTTTATTGAGGGAGGAAGCAATGCTCCCATCAAACATGCTGTCGCCCACCTTGAAGGTAAAGCCACCGATCAACTCGGGGTCGACGGCCTGCTCGATTTCAAAGGTTTGTCCGGTGCGTTTCTCCATGATGGATTTGATTTCCGCAACCATATTAGGCGAAAGCTCAGTCGCAGAGGTCAATACACCACGCTGAATTTTATTGGCTTCGTCATAGAGGGAAAGAAAAGAGTTTGCCACTTGAGGCAAATACATTTCCCGTCCTTTCTGAACGATGATTTGCAGGAGATTCTTGGCCAGCTCAGTTTTCAGGACTTTGCCAAAAATGCTGTCCAGAATGCTTTGTTTCTTGCTGGCGGCAATCAGGGGACTTTGCAGAAAGCCAGCCAGTTCGCGGCTTTCGTTGATGGTCTGCTGAATGCTGAGCATGTCTT
This sequence comes from Bacteroidota bacterium, assembly GCA_039815525.1. GTDB lineage: Bacteria > Bacteroidota > Bacteroidia > J057 > J057 > JBCAWW01. Next base: position 2,297 of record JBCBZF010000183.1, read on the forward strand.
CCCGAACTGCGTCGAGCTCTTTGCGCTCTTCAGCGATACTGAAAGCGGACTTAGCGTAGCGATATCCAATGCGATCTTCAACCATGTTTTTTAGCTTAAATGAACGCCAGGATTAATTGTTGCTCAATTCGCTGACCAATTGCTGGGCGAAAGATTCTTGTGCGCCTTTGTCAGCCAATTCTTTCCGCAGGATTTTTTCAGCTACTTCAACTGAAATCGCAGCAGCCACATCTTTGATCTCAGCAATGGCAGCACGTTTTTCAGCTTCAATTTCTTTGTTGGCCTTTTCAAGGATGTCAGCTTTAGAGGCTGCGGCCTGCTTCTCAGCGTCGCTGATCAGTTTGGCACCGTATTCTTTGGCTTCCTTAATGGTTTTATTGGCTTCGGCTTTGGCTTCACGCAACAATGCTTCATTGTCTGCGTTCAGCTTTTCCATGTCCTCACGCGCCTTCTGTGCCTCAGCCAGAGAATTGGTGATGTTCTCTTCGCGCTCATGCAGTGCGTCTAGAATTGGCTTCCAGGCAAATTTGCGCAAGATGAAGAAGAAGATGGTAAACAGGAGTGCTGACCAGAAAAAGAGCCCGAGATTTGGAAGGATAAACTCCATGTGATATTGGCGTTAGCGGAGTAAAATATATTGAGAGATAGCGATTCAAAGATAAAGCCGGGGCATTCCCCCGGCTTGTTCATTACAGTACCACAGCGAGCAGACAGATCACAGCTGCAAAGAGAGCAACACCCTCGATAAATGCAGCCATCAGGATCATTGCACCACGGATGTCGTTAGCGGCTTCAGGCTGACGAGCGATAGACTCAACAGCAGAAGCGGTCAAACGACCGATGCCCATACCTGCGCCGATTGCGGCTAGTCCTGCGCCAATTGCGGCGCCCATGACTCCAATTTTCTCCATAATTCTAAAGTGAATCGGTTAAAAAAACTCTTTATATCAAATCAATGATGATCGTCATGAGATTCCATTGCCATGCCGATAAATACCGCCGACAACAGTGTAAAAATGTATGCCTGAATGATTGCAACAATCATTTCCAGCGCAAAGATCGCGATGGTAAACAGAATTGAGATGGGAGCAATACCGGCCGCGCCACCAAAACTGGTTCCACCTTTACCCAAAATGAAGATCAGGCTGATCAGCGACAAAATCATAAAGTGTCCCGCAGTGATGTTGGCAAACAAACGAATGGCCAATGCGGAAGGCTTGATGATCGCACTCAGGACTTCAATCACCGTCATCAATGGCACCACGCCTTTGGGTACACCCGGCATGGCAAACATGTGATGCCAATAGTCTTTAGAGGCATTCACGTGGATGAGGATGAAGGTAAAGAAAGCCAAAGCGGCAGTTACTGAGATGTTCCCCATGATGTTGGAGTTGAATGGTGTCAGCCCCAACAGGTTGGAAAACCAAATGAAGAAGAATAATGTCAGTAAATATGGCGTGAAGAAAGCCTGTTTCTTCGGGATGTATTCTTTCACAATGTCATCACGTACGAACATGATGATCGGCTCAAGCAAAGACTGGAGTCCTTTAGGAGCTTGCCCGTCTCGCTTCTTGTATGAATTTGCAACAGAGATGAAAACGATGATGAGCAGAATGCCCACAATCATCATCTGCAGTGCGGTCTTGGTGATGGAAAAGTCATAGGCATGCACGCTTTCATCTACATTGCTGGCTTTCCAGCTTTCCCAGGCCTCGTCATTTTCGAAGTGCAGGTGCCCATGTTCATCTTTGTGTTCAGCCAGGTTGGCACCGGGCGTCATGGCGTAGACATGCTCATGATAGGCGAAATAGCCTTTCTCTTCTAATCCTTCTGTGCTGCCACTAAACACAAAACCATCTTTGCTACTGTAGAACATCCATGGCAGATGTAAGCCAATCGCTTTGTAATGCACATGTCCGTCATCACCCGTTACCGGCCAATCGGTGATGTGCCAGTCATGTGAATCAAGAATGTGATGGATGATTGCGTCGGACGGTTTTTCACCGCGGGGTTCCGCATCGTTGTCAGCCAAAACTGAAAGCGGAAGGAGAAAGGATAAAACGCTGAGAATAAAAAGCTTATCTATGCGCATACGTCTAGCGTGAGCCGTTGAAAAGTGCCACGAAAAACGACCGTTTTTCAATTAGGCGCGCAATTTACGCATTAAGCCATAAACTTCAAATGAAGTGAAAACAAAATAGGAAATAAAGAAGGCTGCAACGTACTCTTCGACGGATGAACGGAATTTTAGGGCGACAATCAGGACCGAAACGATGCCCAAAAGCATCTTCCCGATCATCCCGGCAACCATGGCGGTCATGAATTGCATGGTCCCACGTTCGATCCCAAAAGACACCACGATGTAGGCGACCAAAGCCAGGACATACCCCAGTCCAACAGCAATGTTCATCGCGGGGACATTCAATCCCATGTCAAGCAGGTTTGCACCACTCCACATCAGCAAGAGCAGAACTGCCAGTATCATGGTTGCAATCAGAAAAAAACGGGAAATTTTCATTGTGAGGGGCGAGGAGAAAGGTGAGAGGGGCGGGTTATCTTATACAGTTGGGTAATGGAGAGGCCGATTGATCGTGTCTCCCGAGACGGCAAATTAATGAAAAGGGGTGAGTTTTTTTCTGATTGTTGATGGAGGTGCAGGGAAAAGTAGTCAGTCATCAGTCCATGGTCGATAACGCTCACGTTTTTTCTATGGACTATCTATCATCACTCATGCTTACCCCGCTCCTCGCTCCTTGACCCTCTCTCCTCTTTCTTCCCTGGCATCAATTTCCGGATCATCAGATACATGGCCAGCGCCACGCCCAGAAGCGTACAAACCAGCAGATACCAGGGTTTTGCGGTCTCCATCCATTGGTCCAGTTTATACCCCAGACCTGCAAACAAAAGGATGCAGGCCAGGGTTTCAAAACCCAGGCCTGCGTATCTCAAATATTCGTTTTTCGTCTTGCGTTCGTCCGGCATGCGGATTAACCAACCTTAGCCTTGCCCATTTGCTGCGGCTTTTTGACCGGCTGGGAGCTGGACTTGGCCAATAGATCTTTGGCACGCTGCGGTGTCTGGGTGAGTACATCTTTCGCGGCTTCAGACATTTTGCTGCTACCGGTGAAGATGGCGCCCATTTGAACAACCAGCTTCTGTGTAAAGATGTCACCGAAAATTTTACCGGTTTTGTCAATGGTGAGCAATTCGCGGGTAACGACATTGCCTTTGATTTCGCCCTCTACGGTTGCAACACGGGAATCGACATTCCCTTCGATGTAACCAGTGCCACTGACGACCAGTTTGGAGTTGCAGACCAGGGTACCGATCACTTTGCCTTCCACGCGGAGATCACCTTCTGCATTGATATTTCCGACTACGACAGTTCCTTCTGAAATAATGTTTCTTCTTCCCTCCCCTTTGGCACTAGAGCTGGACGATACCTTGGGGCGGTTGTTCTCGTTTTTGTTTCCAAACATGATTCGGCTGAGTTATTGATGAAATTCGAGATAATTCGCGGGGTCCACGGGCGAGCCGTGGTGCCAGATTTCCAGATGAAGGTGGGGACCAGTCGAATTTTCTCCCGAATTCCCGATCACCGCTACTGGTTCTCCGGCAAACGCATAACTGCCTACTTGCTTTAATAAACGGCTATTATGCTTATAAAAGGTAACAATATTGTCTGCACTTACAATACCGAGCACCCATCCGTTTTCGTCTGAGTACTCAGAAATCACAACAAAACCATCTGCTACCGAACGAATAAGTGTGTTCTGATCAGCTACAATATCCACGCCATAATGTTTGCGTGCGTAGCTGAATGAATTTCGAAGTTCGGCTTTTTCTATTGGAGGAAAAAGGCTTAATAGGGGTGAAGTCGTACCTCCGGCCATAATTGCGGGCTGCGCATCGCTGATAGACAGACTTGGTTCATTGTTAAACTCGGTAGCCGGTACCGCAGGAATATCAGCATTTGACGCATCTGCTTCCAGTGCGACTGCAGTCGGCAACTGAGAGAGGGATGCCGGCAGTTCCAGGGAGTCATTTCCGCCAAATTGACGCATTACGCCCATATAATAAGCGCGCATGACGTTCAACTCCCGCTCCATATCCGCAACTTCTTCCTCTTTCTGTTCACGCTCCTTTTTTACCTGTTCAGGATTTTCGTAATTAGGGATCAGGGGATGAAGCCCCGGCGTGTAGATAAATAAGGTCACGGTTCCAACAACAATGCTGATCAACAGCAACGTTATGACCCATAGAATCGTTATGGGTTTAATGAGAAATTGGCGGGACTGGGAAAGCGTCTCATCATCGATCAGCTCAACCCGGTATTTTTTACCAACTCTGTCAACTATTCCCCTGTAAAACTTTTGCAGCATATGCGTTTACCTTACCCAAGCTTTTAGGTATCTTTGTACGTTCAACCCCTTAAGTTTTGCATCATGGTGATTGCGCCAGGTACACGCAAATTTACAAATTATTTGCTAATCCTTGTATTGGCTCTGTCCTTTTCCTGCTCGAAGGAAAAAGACACGGTTACGGCCAAATTTTTCCACAGTACTACCTCCTTCTTCAACGGATATTATAATTCGGTGCAGCTGTTCAATGAGACCATTGAACAGCTAGAGGAAAAACTGCGCTATGACGACAATGGCTTCATCTATGTCGTCTATTATGGTACAGAAGAGGAAATCAAGAGCTATAACAATGCTTTTGAAACCATCATCGAAAAAAATGACAAGGTCATTTTCAAGCACCCCAATGGCAAATACATTGACAATTGCCGTTTTCTGAACGGTAAAGCCTGGTTTTACCGTCGAAGCTATGGCAACGCCATGGAGAACTTTAATTACATCCAGGATGAATTTATCGCCTCAAAACTGACCCCGGACACCTACTTCTGGCAGGCACAGTCATTCTATATGGACCAGAATCCAGAGATGTGCTACAGCGTCCTGGGAGAATATTTCGATGACAATGACACACTCAAGCTCAGCAATGAACTCGCATCTGAGCTGGGACAGTTTCGGGCACGTCTGGCCCTTGAGCAAGGAGAGTTTCAGGAAGCCGTCACATGGCTCGAAAAATACGGCACCAAAATCAAAGGAGAGACACGTAAGGTTCGAACCCGTTTTCTTCTTGGACAGTTGTATCAGGAGTTGAAAGAATTTCCCAAAGCCCTGGAACAATTTGAACAAGTGGTCAAAAGCGCCAACAATTATGATCTCGCCTTTGCCGCCAAGCTCAAAATTGCTCGTCTCTACATTAATTTTCAAAAAGTAGAGACCAGTGATGAGACTGTGATGAAGTATTTGGCCAAAATGCTCAAGGATGAAAAAAATGAAGAGTATCGGGACCAAATCCTTTATGAATATGCATTGCTGGAACTGAACAAAGGTCAACGTGAGGCAGGACTGGACTACCTCCGTCAGTCAGTTGCTGCCAATGTCAACAATACTCACCAGAAAGCATTGTCTTACTTTAAAATGGGGCAGGTCTACTTCAATGATCTGCAGGACTACGACAATGCCCAGGCCTATTATGACAGTGCTGCCACCGTGATCACCGAACAGGACGCGGAATACAAAGAAATCACCAACCTGGCTGAGACACTCAAGGACTATATCACCTACAAAAATACCATGGCTTACCAGGACAGCATGCTGTATCTGGCGTCTTTGCCTAAAGAAAAGGTAGACAAGATCATTGACGAGATCATCGAGATTGAAAAGGCCAAGAAAGAAGCGGAAAACCAGCGTTTGTTGGAGCAATTGAATAATAATCAGTCCAATAATCCTTTCTTCAACCAAAATCTCAACCAGCAAAACCGACGACAGCGAGCGGGAAGCGGGGGCGGCCTCTGGTATTTTGACAATCCCAATGCGATTTCCAATGGACGGATTCAATTTCAACAGCAATGGGGCAACCGGAAAAATGAGGACAACTGGCGGCGGAGTCAGCGTACCCGGGTGGGCTCATTGGCCAATCAGGAGGACAGCACCGAAACGGAGGTAGACTCAGCTCTGCTGGCACTGTATGGCAACAAAGCCCAATACTATCAGGACATTCCTTCTGATGATGCCGAAAAAGCAGAAGCCCATCGCAAAATTGCTGAAGCCATGTACAAATTGGGACAATTGTACAGCCAAAAGCTTAATGAACCAGATTCCGCCATTGTATTGTTTGATAAGTTGATCAAGCGTTATCCGGATTCAGATTTCATGCTCCCGGCGCGCTATTCGCTTTACAAACTCTTTTTGGCCAAAGGCAGCAACCGGGCGCAACAGTAC
>JBCBZF010000398.1:0-6100 GCA_039815525.1 Bacteroidota bacterium
CTGGATTTTATTTGCATTTCAGTTCTTCTGGCAATTTCCTCATTTCTGGGCCATTGCCTGGGTAGGGGACAAGGATTACAAAAAGGCTGGCTTTAAAATGCTGCCAACCTCTACTGGTAAGTCCCGTGCTACGGCGAGACTGATCCTGGGATATACACTCTGTCTGATTCCATTGGTTTGGTTTCCGCTGCAGAATGGATTGATCGGGATGTGGGGAGCAGCCTTTTTGGCATTGCTTGCCCTATTGTTTGCCATCCCAGCCTGGAAATTGCTTCGTCATCCGGAGAATGATAAAATGGCACGCTCCATTATGTTTGCCTCCTTTCTCTATCTCCCATTAAGTGAATTGGTATTTTTATACTTATAAAAAATAGAAGATGGCTACGTTGCAGATGGACCAAAGAAATTATATCGTACACCCCCTGCGTTTTGCACTCTGGCTGTTTATCCTGACGATCATCATGATCTTCGGGAGCCTGACCAGCGCATACATTGTGCAAAAAGGTATGTTGATAGAGCCACTGATCTTCGATTTGCCCAGTATTCTCTGGAACAATCTGATCATCATCTTATTCAGTAGTGTTACCATGCAGTATGCGGTGTATGCCGCAAGAAGAGAAGAAAACCAGCGTGCAGTGATAGCATTGCTGATGACTTTTGTCTTAGGCTGTTTCTTTCTCTGGGGGCAATGGCAAGCCTGGATTGATCTGACTGAAAGTGGGCTCCCTTTTGTTGACAATACACGCCTGGATGAAGGCAGTGGTGGACGATCGGACAACAGCGTTTCTTTCTTTTACATTTTTACCGGCCTGCATGGCTTACACATTGTAGCCGCCTTGATCGTGCTGGTCTTTGCTGTTGTCAATACCGGCCTGAGCCGTTACAAAAAGGAGAAAAAGCGACTCACTTATAGCCTAACGGCGACCTTTTGGCACTTCCTCGGATTGCTTTGGTTGTATTTGTTCGTCTTTTTGAAATATACCGAGAATTGAGTAGGTGTATTTTAGGGCTTAACCAATTGAAAGAGAGGGGGGTAAGTCTAAATACTGTTTTGTTTTAAGAAATTCATGATTTTTGGGCAAAACTGTTAACTTTGCCTGATATTTCAGACACACAAATCAATAGATTCAATGGCTGACGTTTCCGTCGATAAGAAAGCATTGATAGAAGGTGAACGACCGATATTCAATGCCAGCTACGGGAAGCTGATGATGTGGTTTTTCCTCGTATCTGACGCCTTCACATTTTCTGCTTTGCTCATTTTCTATGGGTCGCTGCGGATCATGGCCGGAGTCGACATGAAAGCCTGGGCATATCCGGAAGATGTATTCACCCACGCTCCGATTCTGCATGAAGTATTCCACATTGATGCACCGCTCGTTTTTGTGGGAATCATGACCTTCATCTTGATCCTTTCGAGTGTTACGATGGTACTGGCCGTTGAAGCCGGACACCGAAAAGCCAAGAAAGAAGTGGCGAAATGGGTCCTTGCAACCATCATCGGTGGGGCAACCTTCCTGGGCTGTCAGGCATATGAGTGGTATCACTTCATCCATGGCTCATATGAAGGTGCGATGGTGGTCCCCGTATCCAGTCTTGGCGAGCAAGGCAAAGGCATTCCCGGCCTTGAAGCTGACGCCAGTACGGTGAAAGTTTACCCTGTGAAAGGCATCAAGACAGACGATGATCTTAAAAGTGTCTACAAAGATCCTAAGAAAGATAAAATTGTCGAGCTGCGAGTTGCTTCCAACGGATATCCGATCACTGAAGGTCGCATTGTTAAATCGATTGAGACTGAGTGGAACAAAGTCAAAAATGGTGGAACCAGTTCATCGATTGAAATCACCTCGGGCGGAGCCAACCTACTCGCCAATGAGTATGGTCCGCAGGGATTTGCTGCTCTCTTTTTCTTTGTAACAGGTTTCCATGGCACCCACGTATTATCGGGTGTCGTTCTCCTGATTATCCTGTTGATCAATGTCAACAAAGGGACGTATGAACGCCGGGGCCATTACGAAATGACTGAGAAAATCGGTCTGTACTGGCACTTTGTCGACTTGGTTTGGGTCTTCGTATTTACATTCTTCTACCTCATCTAGAATTCTACAACTGAAACGATATGGCATCTGGAACTGCTGATGGAGGCGCTGCTGCCCGTAAATCAATCTATAAAACTGCCGCGATCATGGCTGGCCTGACGCTGGTAGAATTTGTGATTGCAGGTACCAAAAGTTATTACCCCGGCTGGACTGGCCTGAGTGAAGGAACCATTTATGCAATGGTCGTGGCCTTGTTCATCATTTTGACCATTTTCAAGGCGTTCTACATTGTTGCAGAATTTATGCACCTGGGTAGCGAAGTCAAACGCCTTGCCTGGTCCATTCTTATTCCCTTCATCTTTGTGGTTTGGTTGATCATCAGCCAGATTTGGGAAGCGAGTTATTAAACAAAGTGCTCTCCTACCAGTTCGTTTGGTAAACAGCTTTCTATGAGCAGAACTGCACTGGGCCGACTCGTTATTATCCTGGTTTTCATCCTGCCACTGGGATTGGTGGCATTTATGTACAGCGCCAGTGAGCCGGTTCGTACCAGCGTTCCATATGAATATGATTTAGTCGAAAACGGGGACACGCTCTTCCATGCGCTCCCCGTTTTTGCATTGGAAGACTTAGATGGTCAGGCTTTTACCGATCAGGACCTGAAAGGAAATGTCAGTGTCATCAATTTCTTTACCACCCAGAATGACCCTCAACTCCTGACCAAGGTTCTGCACGGGAACCTTAAACGTACATTTTCCAACATTAATTGGGAGCGTGAGCCCAATCTATTGTTCGTAGCTATCAACATGGGAGATACGCTGCCTGAGGTACAAACCTATTGGCAGAATCAACAGCAAGATCTGCACGAACAAGGCTGGAAAATTCTGACAGGTGCGCAGGAAGAAATATACAAACTGGCGACGCAAGGTTTGACCATTCCTGACTTTGTCCGTCATCAACCTGGGGATGCTCCTTTTACCGCGCAGACTGTCGCACTGGTTGACAAGTCTGGCCGGGTTCGTAAATATTATAAGGTTACGGATCTGGCAGAAGAGCGCAAGCTACAGGAAGACATCATTGCACTCTGGCGCATGGAATATCCGGAAGAGTTGGAAGGCTAAAATCCGGCATAGATGCGGACTTTTTTCAAACCAATCCCTATTCCTCTGGTTGATTTTAAAAAGGCTATATGACACCTGCCCAGCAGAAAAATCTCCCCAAACTTATCTGGTTCTTCTCAATCGCGGTGCCGATCATCGTCGGCATTCTGGTGAATCCCCGTCTGCACATTAAAATAGATCCTGGCTTTGATCCGTTCATTTTACCTAAACTAAATGCGACGATCAATTCTCTGGTGAGCATTTGTTTGGTGATCGGCCTGGTCATGATTAAACGCGGGCAAAAGGAAATACATCGCCGCTTTATGGTCAGTGCTTTTGTCCTTTCTGCGATCTTTTTGGTGAGCTATGTACTCTATCATCTGAGTGCTGGCAGCCAGCCATACTGTGCGGATAATCTCGCGCCTAAGTGGTTATACTTTGTAATCCTGTTTACCCATATTCCGCTTTCAGTCTTTATCATCCCTCTGGCCTCCTTCTCCATATTTCGGGCCTTGAGTGAGCAGTATGACCGACATAAAAAACTGGCCCGTATTACCTTTCCACTGTGGCTCTACGTCTCGGTTACCGGCGTTTTGGTTGTGGTGATGAATTCGGCTTGTTATGGTTAACCTGAGTTTTGGATAAGGATCTTGCAAAGATCCATCAAATAGAAAAAATAGAACGTTGGATTGGCCAAAAAGCAGGGGAGGCGTTGGCCAGTGGGATTGGTAGCATTTTTTGGCCTTGATTTTTGGTCCTTTTCATCTAAGGAAAAGGACAGTGGTAGGGTGAATAGGCTAGAAATCAAGCAATTAGCAATAGAGCTTATCCAAAACTCGCGTTATAGTTAAGACAATAATCTTAAGCCTGATCATGCTTTTTTCCGTAAGTTGTATAGGATCAATACGATGTTGTGTCAGTAACTGAATTGAAAAACATACTGCTGAGAGAACTTGAGAAGCTTCCTTTCCACCATCGAGACCCTTTTGACAGGATGTTAATTGCGCAGGCTCAATATGAAAAACTCACAATCATCTCACGGGATCGATCATTTCGTCTATACGAAGCGAATGTAATATGGGAATGAAAGAACTTACTTACTTACACCCAATGCGAAAGATAGGATACCATATCATTGTCTTCTGCCTGCTGTTGTTCCACTACTTTCAACTGGCGGCTCAATGCACGCAGTGTAAGTCAGCGGCGGCAGCTGAAAACGAAGCTGGTGAGTTGGTGGTTGGCGGTGGAATCAACGCAGGAGTTCTTTACCTTCTGGTGTTGCCCTTTCTGTTGGTCTTTGTGGTCGGCGGCTATTGGTTTTGGAAAAGCCGCCAGAAGGAAGGACAGACTAAACCACTGTCATCAGGCCATTGGCATTGACGGCCTCCAGCGATTGGATCTGAATCTGATTGGGAAGTGCCGCTGAGAAATCCCGTACAACCTTGATATAATTGTCCGTAAAGCCGTTGACAAGGCCGTCCCGATCTTTTCCTTCAAACAGTACCGGTCTTTTTTCTCCGACAAACTGCTCATAGAAAACCCTTCGCTTTTTCGTGGAGAGCATACGGAGACGATTGCTGCGCTGGTTGCGCACTTTCAGAGGCACAACACCATCCAGGTCAGCAGCAACAGTGTTTTCCCTTTCTGAATACGTAAAGACGTGCAGATAAGAGACATTCAGTTCGCTGAGAAACTGATAACTGTCTTCAAAGTGTGCATCAGTTTCCCCGGGAAAGCCCACGATGACATCAACCCCAATACAGGCATCCGGCATGACCTCCTTGATCAATTGTACCCGATCAGCATAGAGCTCTCTCTTATACCGGCGGCGCATACGCGCCAGCATCTCGTTGTTGCCACTTTGCAGTGGAATGTGGAAGTGCGGCATAAACCGCTGGCTACCCGCCACATACCGGATGATCTCATCCGTGAGGAGATTCGGCTCAATGGACGAGATGCGAAAGCGTGCAATGGCATCCAATTCCGGATCTTGATCCAAGGCCTTGACCACATCAAAGAAAGTACCAGGCTGGTCCTTACCATAATCGCCAATGTTGACACCTGTCAACACAATCTCCCTGACGCCGGAAGCTGCAATTTTGCGCGCATTGGTCAGGATATTGTCCAGACTATCACTGCGGCTCTTTCCTCTTGCCAGAGGAATGGTACAAAAGGCGCATTTATAATCGCAACCATCCTGGACCTTCAAAAACGAACGGGTTCGGTCTCCGACTGAATACGCATCCACAAAGCCATTGACTTCTTTGATATTGGAATTGAAGACGCATGGGTTGTCATTTTTGGTAAAATCCGCCACCAATTCCATGATGCGAAATTTATCTCCTGCACCCAGCACCAAATCCACGCCGGGAATCTCTGCAATTTCCTTTGGCTTCAATTGGGCATAGCAGCCCACCACAATCACGAACCCATCCGGATTGTGGCCCAGTGCCTGACGAATTACATTGCGGCACTTGCGGTTGGCATTTTCTGTAACCGAACACGTATTGACCACATAAACGTCGGCCGGCTGAGAGAAGTCGGTTTTGCTGAAACCGTTCTCCAGAAATTGCCGTCCAATGGCGGAGGTTTCCGAGAAATTGAGTTTGCACCCAAGGGTATGAAAGGCCACAGTTTTCATCAGAATGCAAAGTTACAACAGGATTGAGGGATGGACAAGAGGTAGCTTTGCTTTGCATCATAAGATCCATTTCCCATTCATTTTTTCTACGATTTTTCTAACAATCAGGTGCTTTTTTGTCTAAACGGTCGAGCTTGGCACATTTTCTGAGCAACTTAGGGGGTACGCCTGTGCGTATAAAAGAAAAGGCCCTGGCATTCGTTATGCTTGGGACACACTTACCTGAGTTCCCTACGATGCACCAGATTCGATATTTCCTCTGCTTGCTGTTCCTAACACCTTTGCTGGGTTCTGCCCAGTCAGGGAACAACCAGATCCTC
>JBCBZF010001315.1:0-1527 GCA_039815525.1 Bacteroidota bacterium
GTACTTTATTGCTACTTGAATTGTCGGCTGTTTGGGAAAATGTTGGGAGTTAATTGTACGCAAGCAGTCGATTCATGATCATAGATTACCCTTGCTATGCTCAATTCATACGATTTTCGTGTATCAACTTCATCGTCTCTGGCCTGCGTGTTTCACAGGCTTTTCTCTGATTAAGTGAATGAGGATATTCGAATACTTTTTCCCTACAAGGAATTGATTGTTCAATCCCTGTAAACAGAATTGAGTCATTCACCTTGTGGTGTGGCAGGTCCCTGATCCTTCAAGACACTACCTAAGACTTCTGCTTATGCGTCTCCTGGTTCCATTTATATTTCTATTTGTTCAATGTCTGGCGGTTGTGGTTTTCGCCCAAAAGACAGAACAAGTCATACACATTGGCTTCCTGTTTGACCCAGATCTTTCTGGGGAAAGGGATGAGCAGGATGGCTTTCGGGAACTTCAGTCCGAAATCCAGCGTGTAGTCGGCCGACAATACCAGATACGTTTTCGTGAGGCTGATTTTATCCTGACAAAAGGTGAACCGGAAGCCGTGCAAAATGGATTTAACCTTCTGAATCAGCGGACGGACGTAGATATGATCATTGCAGTTGGGCCAGTTAGCGCGACGGTGCTGGGGCAGCAAAAGACATTTTCCAAACCCTGCATTTCAGTGGGGGTCATCGACCGGGAGGCACAAAATCTTCCCTGGCAAAGTGGTTACACTGGCGTTCCCAATTACACCTATCTCTCTGGTGGCTTGTCCATGGAAAAGAATGTCAACGCCTTTCATCAGATTTTTCCTTTCCGAAAACTGGCCTTTCTTCTCCCTGCAAACGATCGGAAGGCTTATGATGTCAATGAGACTTTACGGAAACTGATGGCCCCCTTACAGGCTGATTTCCAATTGATCTTTTATGAAAACGAGCTCGTGAAAGCTTTGGCGGAAGCAGATGAAGGAGTTGACGCGGTTTTCCTCTTCAATTCCTTTGACATGAAAGCCGGGGAAATGAAGCCTTTCGCTGAAGAACTGATTCGACGTAAGTTGCCCAGCATGAGCCTAAGCAGCTCCCTGGTCCAGGGCGGCATCATGGCAGCAGTAGGAGATGAAAATGACCGGGTACAAATCATTCGCAGGATGGCCTTGCTGGTTGAAGCGGTTTTATTGGGGGAAGACATTGCCAAAATTCCTGTTCAGGTCAGCCTCAATGACCAGATCCTCCTCAACGCGACTACGCTGGAAAGAATCAACCTGGCACCCGATTTCGCCATTCTATACAGTGCGAAATTATTGAACGGAGAAAATGAGGTAATGGGGGAAGTCTATGATCTCAAAAGTTTGTTGTTAAAGGGTTTTGAAGAAAACCTCGATCTGCAAATTCAGCGGCAGGAAGTAGCCCTTAGTCTACAAAATGTAGAGGAAGCAGAAGTCAATTTATTTCCCAGTGTAGATGCTTCTGCCAATTTGGTACAAATTGATCAACGTACAGCAGAGAATGGTTTTGGGCAAGCCCCTGAACAAAAGGGGAC
>JBCBZF010000493.1:0-5262 GCA_039815525.1 Bacteroidota bacterium
GCCGCCCAATTCGGTGATGCTGGAATTCTTAGAAAAACAGTACAACATGAACATCAGCTTTTTGGATTGGATGCTGATGGGGGTTCCTTTTGCGATTGTGTTGCTTGCGATCAATTATCTGGTGATCGTTAAAATCATGTATCCCAACCGGCTGGGAAAACTCAGTGCCTCCGCCGCAGTAATTGATCAGGAATTGGCCAAACTCGGCCCGATGCGAAAGCCAGAAAAACTGGTTTTGGGAATCTTTCTGCTGACCGCTTTCTTATGGATCACCCGTTCCTTTCTCAATCAATGGATACCTGGTCTCAGTGATACCGGGATCTCAGTGATTGCCGCGATTCTGATGTTTGTGGTTCCGCTTCGTTTTGCTGAGGGGAAATTTTCATTGGACTGGCAGGACACGACCCGCTTGCCCTGGGGCATTTTGCTACTCTTTGGTGGTGGCTTGGCACTGGCCAATGGCATGGCCAAATCTGGTATCATCGATCTGATTGGCAGCAGTATTGCCCAACAGGAAGGGCTGAGCATCTTTGTCATTACTTCCCTGCTGATTTTCGTTACCCTGTTTATGACCGAACTCATGAGCAATGTCGCGCTGGTTGCGATTTTCATCCCCGTCATTGCGGGAATCGCCATTGGCCTCGACAGTCCGATCCTCCACATGGTCATTCCCGTTACACTTGCTTCAAGCTGTGCCTTTATGTTGCCGATGTCCACCCCACCCAATGCCATTGTGTTTGCCAGTGGACACATACGGGTCTACCAAATGGCCAGGGCTGGCATTTTACTGAATATCATTTCAGTGTTGCTGTTGATTGCTTTGACCTACAGTCTGATTCCCATCCTTTTTTAACCTGAGTTTTGAATAAGCCCTGTTACTAATTAATTGATTACCAGAACATTCACCCTACCCTCGTCCTTTTCCTTAGATGAAAAGGACCAAAAATCAAGGCCAAAAAATGCTGCCAATCCCACTAGCCAACGCCTCCCCCTCCCGATTTTTCGGGATTTGGCCAATCCAACACTCTTTTTTTCCTATTTGTTGGATCTTTGCAAGATCCTTATCCAAAAGTCAGGTTTTTTTAGCCTGATCAAAGAATGCCTCACAACTGAAATGCACACTCCAGCATGATGGTACGTGGCCGAATTCTGGTGGCAGAAAAAGAAGAAACAAAGTCCCCGATTTGATTCAGGCCAAAATACTGTGCATTGGACAGATTACGTCCCAGAAGCAAAAATGAGATATCTTTTTTGTCCTCCCGGCTCCATTTGTACAACAGCTCAAACTCTGAAAGGAAATATTGTTGGCCCTCCTGCCCATCCTGATTCAGTTGCAGGTACTCATTTCGAATGGTCAGGCGGAGGTTTTTGCGAAAACGGACAAAGACGTCTGCATAAGCAGAGACAGATCGGGCATTTACCTGACTGTTGATCCCGTTTTGCCGTACATTCACCCGATTCCAGCCTGGCTTGATGTTCACCGCCAGATCGATGGGAGAACTGGTGGCAGTTTTGAATTGGAAAGAGAAAGCGAAAACCTGACTATTGATCAGTCTTTGGGTACCATCTTCCCATTGATTCTGATAGGTAAACTGTTGATACTCTGGTCTTAGTTTAACAGCGGTAACCAGTGGTGCGAGAAACTTTTCTACTCCCGCATTGACTCGTATAGAGCGAGTGGGCTGAAAGCGCTGAAAAAAGCTTAGTTGATCCAAATTCCCAGATAAGTCAAAACGGGTTTGGTACGCATTTTCGCCCCAATTCAAACCCGCTTTCACAAAATAGATAAAGCTACTGACTGGATTCAGATTGGGTTGAAAACGAAAAGATGCCTGAACATTGTGTGTATTGGACAAAGCCAGGGTACTGTCTCCGCGCTGAAGCTGTCGGTAATTGTTCCACAAAGGGGTCTGGTAAAGCTGCTGCAGGCCCGGTGCCTGATAATTGAAGGTATAAGACGAGAGCCAGGAAAAACGGATATTTTCCTGGCCGGTAATCACAGCCGGAATCACCAGTGGTCGCCACAGACGTGTCGTCTTTTGTTCTGCCTCTCCCCTACGCAGCTCATACATTCCCAACGTCATATCCCCAACGATGAAAAAGCCATGCGAAAATTGACGGCGAAGCTTGGCGCGGAGATAATGCTGTTGCTGACGCAGCTTCATCTCATTGAAGGTGGCGGTCTGGAGACTGCTCCCCATCGAAAGGTGGGAAGAGACTTTTCCCCATCGGCTGAGCCACCGTAGATTGAGTCCACTGTGTAGATGGGACAGGTCCAGCGTCTGCTGAATGTCGCCAATTGAATCGTTTTCCCAGAAGCGGAGCTGATCTGATATCAGCCCAAGCTGCTGGTTTTGCCGGCCACGATCATAGATCCCATCAATGATGAAGATGTTTTTATCTGATATGCGTTTCACATAGGCCAACTGCTGCCGTAAACGGTATGAGCGGTCTTGCGTTTCCATGTCAAACGCATTGTTTGGCAGGTCCAATTGAGACGATAAGTGTCTGATACTCCCACTGAATCCCGTCAGTAGACTGAGATTAGAAGCGGCTCCCAATTCGATTTGCTGGCGCAAAGACACATGGTGCCCAAGCGGTTGGTCCGTCCGATTGAAACGCTCTTGTAATTGAAAACTGGTATCCGGAAGACGATAGAGACGATCCATTTGCATGGATTGATCGACGGTTTCAATCGAACCTTTGAGCGCGAAGGTCATTTTATAACGCGGAGAAGGATTGGCAACCATCCGAATATCTCCCCGGCCTGAATGATTGAAACGATCGCGTACAAAATCCAGTGGTAATGCAACTTCCTGGTGTCGAAACGATGGCAATCCGATATTTTCATGTTGTAATGGCCCATTCACTTTGGTGAGATCCGCCAATTCGTCCCATTGGTTGTCTCGCTGAAAAGGCAGGGCATCGCCGATGCTCTGGTAGGCCAGGTTACCCAGCAACTTCACATCCTTGCCAAAAACCATCCCGGTGAAATGAAGTCGATTGGACGCAGCCGTACCAATCCCCATTTCAATATTGGCGCGGGGTTTACGGATTTTTTCCTGGTCCATCTGGATGTTGATCACCAGAGACTCCGGCACATCAAAGCCCCGCAGCAATTGGTTCTCTACATAATTGCTCACAAACTGGACCCGATTGACCAAATCAGCCGGTAGATTTTGAGAAACCAATTGGTAGTCTCGTCCGCTTAAATCATCTCCTTCCAGCAGAATACGTGCAACTTTTTGACCAACAAATTCTATTTCTCCGTTCTCATCAATTTCGACCCCCGGCAATTTTCCCAGGACTTCTTCAAGCGTCGTTTCAGTGGAGTCGATATAGTGTTTAGGATCGAAACTGACGGTATCTAGGCTTTGGCGACTGGGACGACTCTCTGCAATCACCACTTCTTTCACAGAAAAGCTGGAGGAAAGCAGTTCTATCTCCAATTGGCCCAGATTCCTCAGAGAATCCAGCGGCAAGAGGCGTTTCTGATAACCAAGTGCTGAAACCTGTAACCGACAGATCGTGGGATTGTCAATTGTAAGCGGTTTGAGCTGAAAACGGCCATTCCCAGCGTCAGCGGTCGCAAAGGCCAAAATACGTTCTCCTTCAATCAGGCTCACAATGCCTGCAACAGCTTCCTGGTTGTCAGCAGATCGAATTAGCCCCGCGATCGATACTTTTTCCTGCGCAAAAACCGAAACTGCCCAGCCCGCCAAAAGCGGGATGAGCAGCATGATTTTGATGGTTGGCAGAAATCGCATCGACATCAATCAAGCTTTTTCTCTACCCGATTGATCAGGCCTACTTCATACGATTTGGACACCGCATTGCGGTCTCTGGCGGCTTTGGCCCGCTGCGCCTGTACGATTTTCTCCTGCATTTTTCGCTCTGCCTCCATGAAGGTTTCTAAATCAGCTTTCTTCCCATCAGTTGGCGGAAGAATTTGCATATCAGAAACTTCCAGAGGGATTTCAATTGATTGAAACTGAAAAGCTACTTCTCCACTTGCATCTTCTACTTCAAGAATCAGCCCAGAGAGACCGTGAAACTTCCATGGCCCATTAGAAACGGGAACATCAGTGGTATACCAGGCGGTATAATCACGTCCCCGAAAATGTGTGCTCGCCTTCTGGCAGTTGAAGCGCCCAATCTTTTTTTGGCCATCTTCCAGTTTCCAGTCAAACTCAATCCAATCAGGTTCCTGAACCAGGAAGGGCTCAACCATGACAATCTCCCGGAATTGCAGTTCTTTGGCGGCAAAATCCTTGAAATACACATTGCCAATCGGGTCCTGGATAAAGCCATCAAACAAGCGCCCTTTGTTGGTCACATCGGTGGACTTCATGACCTCCATGCTGACTTCATTGCCGCTTGCGTCAAATAATTTGGGGCCTTTGCCCTGACTATGGAGGAAAACGGAGCTACTCTGATTAAAATATAATGTGGCAGTACGGGTAACCGGGATACCTTTGAGGTTGGTCACAAACTGATACACCACTTTGCCTTCCGGCTTGGGAGCGGTTTGGCCCTGGTCTGGTGCAGAGAAGCCAAACCCAATTGACAGAATAAGGGAAACGAGAATTGAGTTCATGTTTTAACGGATGAGATGGTTCATTCCAGAAATTCAGTTCAAAAGAGCGGAAACATCGTACGAAGCGGCAAAGGACTAAATCCTAAAATCGTAGCCTTTACTTGCGAAATATTGGTTGATTTTTTCTTTGGTCTCGGGGCTTTGACGGTTCAAACTCTCCTTGAGATCTTCGATCATCTGATGATCACAACTCATATTCGGATCAGCTTTGATTACCTCAAATACCTTTACCGTCTTTTGGTAAGTTTCGCGGGACAATGGCGTGTCTACTTCATAGAGAATTTTGGCAATTTCCTTCCAATTCTCATACTGCTGACGGTTTACGCGGAACTTTCGGTTCGTGGTTTTTTTCACCTCGGGCTGAGCAGTCTGTTCAGCTGCAGAAATCTCTTCTTGGGCTTCAGCTTCAGTGCTTTCCTCAACACAAGAAGTCAATACGCCAAATCCACCATTTTGCGCTGTGCCAATCTTCTGGAAGACAGCCAGCAAGGGGAGATCCTGTTCAAAGGTGAACCCGTCGCATGGAAAGGCAGCGGTCATAGCCGCCGCCCGGGTGATGCCAAGCAGGTGCTGCGCATGCGGACAAACCTCAGCATGGTGTTTCAGCAGTTCAACCTGTGGGCCCATCTGACCGTTTTGCAGAATGTGATGGAGGCGCCGGTCAC
>JBCBZF010000495.1:0-5246 GCA_039815525.1 Bacteroidota bacterium
CCTGAAAAAGTTCCAGTGGATGCACCTGACCCAATGGCTTCTGCCACTACATCAGTGTTGTATGTATAGTCTATTGATAATGATTCTTCTTTTGCAACGCACAAGGCTTTTCGCTTTGTTCGAACTCACGATTGTACCCAACACTTCTCATTCTTTATATTTAACAGCATCCCTTGATCAACCGTTACCTGTTCGCAGCTTGTTGTTTGTTATCCTGCTTGTTTCTCCCTTCCCTTTCTTTTGCTCAGAATTTTGAGGTTGATTTTGATGGAATCCACTTTTGTGGCTCCAACCAGTATGCGGCTGTCATTCGGATCAAAGCCGCAGCAGGCAATTCATTTGATCCCGGCAGCAATTCCCTTTTTCTGAACTACAACCCTCTGGGCCTTCGGTTTCATTCTTACTCGAGCAGCCTGCTCGATACCGCTGGCACTTGTGGCGCAAACTGGGATTTGCATGCGTACGACCATGACTCTATTCAAGGCGCATTCAGTTTGGTCACCACCCGTCTGGTCGACGGCGCTTCCTGCCAGACCATTGGAGACGGTAGCTGGTACGAGCTGGGCATGGTCCTTTTCGATGTCAAAGATGCGGCGCTGAATCCTGCCATTATCCTCGACAACGGCAAGACGCTCATGAACCAAAGCACCCCGAACGATGGAAGCAATCCGGTTTCACTGGGTGCCGTAAGCAATCTCGACCAGGCAGGTGGACTGGATCCCTGTAGCACCTTCCCGGTGGAATGGCTGGGATTGGAAGCTGAAGACCGTGGTGGTGAAGTATGGCTGGAATGGACCGTTGCCTCGGAGATCAACAATCATCGCTTCATTGTGGAGCGGTCCTATGATGGTCTTTTGTATAGTCCGGTTTTGAAGAAAAATTCGCTGGGCAATACCGATCGCCAGCGTAGCTATCAGGCCGTGGATACCCAACCCCTGGAAGGTGTTTCCTTTTACCGGGTCAAACAGGTGGATTTTGATGGCAGCTTCAGCTATTCTTCCACCGTACAGCTTCAGTTGGAAGAAAGCAGTATTCGGGTTCAGGCCTATCCCAATCCGTTGTTTGAAGGGCAAAATCTTTCCGTGGACATTCGACTCGGCCAGGAGGGAAGCATCAATGTGGCGCTTTTTGACCTGCAGGGTCGCCGCATTCATCATGAGGCACACACCTTAAGTTCTGGCCGGCACCAATTGGCATTGCCCGTTTTAAACCTGGTACCAGGTGTGTACTACGTCCATGTACTGGGCCGGGAATGGTCCCGGGTACAGCAGATTTCCGTCCGCTAGTATTTTCCATCATCCACTCATTTTTCATTTACAATGGCTTCACTCAATCAATATAGTGGGACGCTGGACCGGCGTCTGGCCGGCCACCTGCTCAGAAGAACCACTTTCAACATCAGCCCGACCCGCATTGATGCCTTCACCGGCATGTCGGTCAGTCAGGCAGTTGATGCGCTCTTCAATGCTCCTGCATTACAGGTTCCACAAGGCCCTATTTCCTATCAAAATAATCAGCCCTGGCTCACCCTCAATGTTGCAAGTGGCTTTGGCAGCGAGTTTGACAATAATGCACGCTATACGGTCTGGGGCTGGATGTTGCATGAAATGTTGCACGACACCTCCATCCGCCACAAGATGGTGTTGTTTCTCCACTCATGCTTCACCCTGCAACTGGGTTTCACAGACCGGGATTATGTTCATTTTGCCTATCTACAACTTTTGCAGCATTACGCATTGGGCAATCTAAAAACCCTGGCCAAGAAAGTCACGGTTGACAACCGCATGCTGACGTTTTTGGATAACCGCTACAATACCAAATACAGTCCCAATGAAAATTATGCCCGGGAGTTTCTGGAGCTTTTTACTGTTCAAAAAGGTCCACTGATTGGTCCTGGAGATTATACGACTTACACTGAATCAGATATTGGACAGGCTGCACGTGTCTTTACTGGATTTACCACTTCTACCACCGAGACAGACCCTGAGACGGGCTTTCGACGAGGAAGGGCTCGTTTTTCAGAGCATGATTTAGGGGACAAAACCTTCAGCGCTGCCATGGGTGGGGTAACCATCACCGCAGCAACCTCCGAGCAAGATATGTTTCGGGAGCTGAGTGATTTTGTGGACATGATTTTTTCTCAGTTGGCAACAGCAGAAAGCTTTGTCCGACGCATGTACCGCTTCTTCGTACGGGAAAGCATCACCACAGAGATCGAAACTGATATCATTACCCCTCTCGCACAGGATCTCCTTAATGATAATTTTGATGTCGTCAATGCCCTGAAGCGCCTGCTGAAAAGCGAGCACTTTTACGATGCAGATGATGCAGATGCAACTGACGAAATCATCGGAGCCAAGGTCAAAAGCCCGATGGAGTTATTGCTTCAAGGTGTCAGCTTTTTTGGGCTCGAAACCTTTATCCCTGATCCTGTCAACTTCACCGAGGAGCACTACATGGACTTCTACAAAGACTTTGTGATGCAGGACATCCTGGACCGGTCTAAAATGCCATTTTTTGAGCCGCCGAGTGTATTGGGATATGATGCCTATGCGCAGGCGCCGGGATATTCAAACTTTTGGTTTGATGGCTCGACGCTGATTACCCGTTACAGTGTGCCAGAGACCTTATTTGAAGGCAAACGGACCCGGGGGGGCAACATCAGGATCTCAGACTTTATCGCAGACTTACCGGCTTTTGTGGCAGCTAATTTTGCCAATCCGTCCAGCGCCAATGATGTGGTGACTCAATTATTGGAATACCTCTTACCAGAGTTTCCGTCGCCGGAACGCTTTGACTACTTCATGGGCGTATTCCTCGCAGACCTTAGTCCCATCAACTGGTACTTCGAGTGGCTCAATTATGCCAACACCAACGATGGATCGGCTGTCGCCATTCCACTTCGCGATTTGCTCACCAGGGTGGTCGCCTCACCGGAGTATCAATTGTTTTAGTCCTCAACCTTAGTATTCATGAAAAGAAGAGATTTCTTAAAATATGGTGCAGCCGGAGCGATCACCCCAATGATTCTCAATGGCCTGCCACTCAATGCCTTTGCCACTGAAAACATGATCACCAACCTCTGCGATGACGTCAGCGATCGCATCCTGGTGGTGGTATTTCTGAATGGTGCAAACGACGGCCTCAACAATCTGGTTCCATTGGACCAATACAGTGACTATGCTGGCTATCGGCCAGACATACGTTTACAGCAAAATACCCTGATCAATCTGGATACCAACCTTGGCATCGCCGATCAGATCGGCCTGCATCCATCTCTGCAAAGCTTCAAAAACCTGTACGACAACCAGAAGCTGACCGTGGTCCAGGGCGTCAGTTATCCAACACCCGACAAATCGCACTTTCGCTCCCGTGAGTTGATGGGTTCGGGATTAGATGGTAGCACATCTGTTTCGGTAGCAGCTTCTGATGGATGGATCGGACGTTTTATGGATCATCGCTATCCAAACTATGTTGGCTATCCTTTTACTGGCAATCTGGACCCTTTGGGTATTCGCATTGGTGGCGCACCAGCCCGGAGTTTCAATACGCTACACCAGCATCAGATTGACATCAATCTCTCCCGGCAGGATCCGTTGGGATACTTTAGCCTCATCTCCAGCATCAGCGGCGAGCCCATTCCCAACATTCCGTCTTCCGATTATGGCACCAAGCTCCAGTTGATTTCTCAAGTAGAAAACAACGTTAATTTCTACGCAGAAAGGATATCTGACGTATTTTCTTCTGGTAGCAATTCGGTTTCTTATCCCAGTGAAAACCTTGCCAACCAGCTGAAGACCGTCGCACGTCTGATCAATGGTGGATGCCAGACCCAGGTTTATATGTGTAATCTTGGTGGGTGGGACACCCATGCCAATCAGGTAGATGATAGCGATACCACCCAGGGCCATCATGCCAACCAACTCTCACGCTTTTCTAACGCGGTCTCTACTTTCCAGTCTGATCTTGAAGCCATGGGCATGGACAATCGTGTCCTAACCGTGGTGTTTTCTGAGTTTGGGCGGAAGGTAATCCAAAACGGCAACTATGGAACTGACCATGGCACCCTTGGTCCGATGTACCTCGTTGGCAGTCATGTAGAGCCTGGTGTGATCGGCACCAACATTGACCTGACCAATCAGGACAATCAGGGTGCGCCACATCCTTCTCAAACCCAACATGATTACCGACAGGTCTTTGGTACTCTTCTGCAAGACTGGCTGGGTACCGCTGACAATGGCATGCAGGATGTGGGTTTTGATGGCTTCACCAAATTACCATTGGTCAAAACCGCTCAGGTTGCACCGGCCAGTTGCTATCTCCAGCCATTTATCATTCAGCCGCCAGGCGTCCAGTTACAGGTTTGGCTGGAAGGTTATTACAACAGTACGCTGGACCAAATGGTTCGGGAGGATACAGGCGATATTCCGCTTCATCATCCTTTCCAGGTACAACCTTTTGCCTACTATGGCGATGAAAGTTTCATCACCAAACCATCTGGCTTCATTGATTGGTTGCTGGTCGAGTTGCGGGATAAAAATGACATCAACAATGTGGTGGGACGCAAAGCAGTCTGGCTGCATGAGTCCGGCCGGGTTCGATCCGTCAACAACAGCGATGACCTTCGGTTCGAAAATCTGCTGGAAGATGATTATACCATTGTGATTTACAGCAGAAATCACCTACCAGCAGTGAGCAAGGACCCAATCACGATGCCAGGTACTGGATTTGCGGATTTGGATCTGGCCGAGACCACGCTGATTGCCGGCAACATGAAACTGGTCAATGGCAAACAGATGATGGTCGCAGGGGACATGAACCAGGATGGTGTGATCGACCTCAATGACCTCCAGGACTGGATGAACAATCGTGCCTTGATCGGTGGTTACCGGACAGCTGACCTTGATGGCAATGCTGTGGTCAACACCCATGATCATAACCTGTGGAAACAAAACGAAGGCTCTCAGGGCTATTTTAACTGACAATTTGCGGCTTGCTGCTTTGTATCAATCGGCAGGGGTACCTTCGGGTATCCCTTTTTTCATTGCCCATTATTCTTTCCCCCAAACTGTCTGGTCTTCCCATTTCAGCTATTGAGCTAAATCGCAAAAATGCCTACATTCATATAAGCTTATATATGAAAGGGCATAATCAGTAATCTATGGGAGACCTCAATGTAACCTCCGTACGCAGTCGGGCGGAGCAGCAAAAATTTGTGCGTTATCTGATCCAGGAAATTGGTGCGC
>JBCBZF010001272.1:0-1756 GCA_039815525.1 Bacteroidota bacterium
AGGTGAAATCAAAAGATTGTCCAGTATGGTCAAAAAATCGATGAAATAGGCCTGTTGATAAACAATCCCTATTTTCTGGCCTCTGAATTGGTCGATCTGGGCCATAGACAAGCCAGTGAAAGGCTCGTCATCAATCAGAATTTGCCCCTGCGTGGGTTGTCGCAAGCCCGCCAGGACATGCAATAAGGTGGTTTTCCCGCATCCGGATTCCCCACATACCAATAAGGCATGTCCGGCTTTTACATCGAGATCGGGAAAGTCAATCGGAGCTGATCCTGGGTATTGGAATACAAGACGCCTGGTTTGAATCATGTAGATGCGATTGAAGGGCTTTCTGCCCTGCTACCAAAACAATGATCATGAATGGCATGCAACAATGTTGCAAAATAATGAATTCCACTGCAAAATCCATCCTGTTGATGGGCTAGAGTATATCGGTCTGACGTTTTTATCAGTAGGTACAAACATATTGCATAAACCAATCACCTTGCTAAATTTGCAACATTGTTGCGTAATGAATTTCCTGATGTACCCGGATACGCCAGATTCCCAGACCGAACACCATGCCCACCTCGTCCCACCAATCGGCTAAACCAACCACTATCCTAACTGGCTTTTTAGGGGCTGGAAAAACGACCTACCTCAATTTCCTGCTGACAAAAAAAAGCCGTACCAGATATGCCATCATTGAAAATGAATATGGTGAGCAAAGCATTGACAGTGATTTGATCATCCGGGCTGAAGATGAGATTGTGGAATTAAACAATGGGTGCCTTTGCTGTACACTCAATGAAAATTTATATGAGATTCTGAATAGTCTCTTTGACCGGCGGGATGAATATGATGAAATCGTCATCGAAGCGACCGGCGTTGCGAATCCAGCCGGTCTGGCGGAGCCTTTTGTTTCTCATCCTGCCATCAAACAGCATTTTCCCTTGACCAATATCATTTGTCTGATAGATGCAGAACTGATTGAGGGACAACTTGCTGAAACAGAAGAAGCCATCGGTCAGATCACATATAGTGATGTCTTACTCGTCAATAAAACTGATCTGGTCAGAGAAGAACACCTGACGCGGCTCGTTGCAAGACTACAGCGACTGAATCCATTGGCAAAGATTGTCCTGGGTAACAAGACCAGCTTTCCAGATATCAATGTTGCAGATGATGAGGCGCTGTTCAATGAACTGTATCATAAAAGCGATCATGCGAAGGCACACCATCACGATAAAAAATCCTTTCCAGTCAGCAGTCCGCATTCGCACTTTCATCACCACCATACAGATGAGGTAGTGTCTCATACTTTTACATTTGATCGACCTTTTGTGAAGCAGAGTCTGTACCATCAGCTACATGCCTATCTGGTTTTTCAATCCAGGGGTTTGTATCGCATGAAAGGATTGGTTTGGATAAAAGATTCAAATCAACAGCACCTGATTCAATCGGTTGGTAAACGTCTGGATACGGGAGAGAAACGGACCTGGGGACCAGGAGAAGAGAAACTAAGCAGGATTGTCTTCATTGGCAAGGACTTAGCGCGAAAAGGCCTTGAAAGGCTCCTCAATCGCTGCTTTGTGTAGGACAGCATAGATTTGCTACCTGATTTTGACAGACCGACTAACATACACGATCAATGAATATTTCCCTTAAGCGCTCCACAGGATTCAATGATACCATGGGTGCCATCATGAGTGCTTTGTGCCTGATCCATTGTGTAGCAACGCCCTTCATTTTTCTGGCCCATGCACATGTAGAA
>JBCBZF010000288.1:0-7083 GCA_039815525.1 Bacteroidota bacterium
AGAGTAACACAACAGCTTTCGACTTTGGTACGTTTACCCAGTTTGGTATTTTGGTTGAAGGTTTGGAGAAAATATCTCAGGTAAGCATACCTGGATATTAGCCATTCATTTTCCCTAACACCAGACATTGGCAAAAAATGACCATGCTTCGTCACATTACGGAGCATGGTTTTTTTATCCCTCGATGTGAACTGCTTTCCGAAATCTGCTACTCCAATAACCTTCATTGAGCAGATCCACCCTTACCCCCCGGCTGCTGGTCGCATGAATAAAAGCGACATCGCTGCCATCCACACTGACCACCATTCCGACATGATCGATTCGATTGCCATTGCCTTTGGCATTGAAAAATACCAGATCGCCTGGTGTGATGTTTCGGCGGGAAACTTTGCGCCCCGATTGAGCCAATGCGTCTGAGGTGCGTGGCAACTGAATGTCCACCGCCCGGTAAGAAGTGCAAATCAAGCCGGAACAATCCATGCCTTTCTTGGTGGTACCGCCGTACCGATAGGGCGTACCAATGTAGGATTCCGCCACCTTGATCACCTGGTCCCGATCTTTTCTTTTGCCAGAGGGGCGCTTGTCTCTTTCTGGAAGAGGCTTGTTTTTGACCCAGTCGCTGGATGCTGATGGATTGTCGGTTGGGCGATTTTGAGATGTGCGGGCCGGTCGCTCAGAATCTTTGTAGAGATAAGCGTATTTCTGAACTTTCTTCTTGGAACTACAGGCAAATAGCAGAGTGGCAATGGCGATGAAGCCAAAGGCCCTGAGAGTAGGGAATAAGCGTTTCATGAGAAAAGATTTATACGACAATCAGAAAGAGCGAAAAATGGTGCGTTCCAGTCAATAACGAAAAACTGCTGCTTTTTGAGATAATTTCAAGACACAATCTTGTGAATATGCAACCTGCCCAGGCTGTTCTTTCGGCTGCTGTCCATTTACAAGGCCAATTCTACATTGGGATCCCAGTAATGTTTGTCAAACTCCACAATCTTGTCATCTTCTACTTTGATGCCTTCTGCTTCCAGTGAAGCCGCCATGGGACGATCCGGTGGGAAGTGGTGTCGTCCGCTGAGAATGCCCAGTCGATTGACCACCCGATGGGCAGGGATGATTCTCTCTCCAAAACTGCCATTCAGGGCGTAGCCAACCATGCGTGCGGAGCGCGCGGCCCCCAGATAGCGTGCAATCGCACCATAAGTGGTCACCCGGCCAGCCGGAATCAATTCTACCACTTCATATACATTCTGGAAAAAATCGTATTGCTTATCCTTCATGAATGATCCGGTTTTCGTGCCACAAACCTACTTTATGAATCAACAGCATATTGAGGAAAAACATCGGTCCAATCTTGTCTACTTCGATGATTTCATTGAGCAATGAATGAAACAGAATGGTGCTGAAACTCAAAAGCGACAACATCAATATACTGCGCAGATCGTTGTCATCCTTTACTTTGGGATAAAGCCAGGCAGCGCTGAGCAGCATATAGAGGACCATAGCGATAAATAACAAACCACCAGGAAAACCTTGCTCAGAAAAGGTCAGCAGGAAGTAATTGTGGGTGGTGGATTGTTCTGGATTGTCACTTACATAGGTCCGGAAAGCGTCATCCGTGTAGCGTTTATAGACTTGGTTAAACGTACTGGGACCAGACCCGAAAAATGGCATATCTGCGATCATGTTTTTGGCCGCTACCCAGCGGTAAAAACGTTCCATACCGGAAATCTCGGTACCAGACAAAGTAGCTTCCAGGTGTCCGCTGATGTCGCCTTCGTGCCAGATGACTTTTTGATAGTTGGGTGCAAATTGATAAAAAGTATTGTCGTGCACCAGCCAGGCGAGGGTAATGGTGGCAATGATGACGAAAGCATATAGGAGTTTGTCAAAAATCTTTCGTTTGATCGCCTGATCAATGATCGGTAGAATAATCAGTGCCGCCCAGGCCGCCCGTTTGAAAGTGAAAATGGTGGCCACAATCATGATCCCCATGCCGATGTTGATGATATACCATTCCAAACTCTTTGGCGTATACCAGCTTCGCGCATACCAGCACCAGGGGATAAATAAAACCAGGCAAGTCGCATAAATGACCCCGTTTTGGAAAAGGGGATAGGCAACACCATGCGCAAATTCAAACGCAAAGCCCAGGAGGGCATGTTCAATGGTGATGGCCGTGGTTGCCAATGCCATTGGGATGAAAAACGCCCAGAATACATTCCGCACCTGTTTGGGGCTTTTGATGACGTCCCCGGCGATGTAAACAAAAGTGGTGAGATACCAGACTTTGGCCAGCAAAAACTTAAAGGACCGAAACACGAATTCGGAGGTGATCATCGTGAAAAAGGTCCAGAAGATCAGCAGAAAGATGAAAATGTGGAAGCCTGATACTTTTTTCCTGAGACGGAACTGTTTTCCCGCCACCAGATTGATGGTAAATACGCCCAGTAGTACCAGCATGAGTGGTTCGCTGGCCACATCAAGTGTGAACCCACCACCCATTTCTACCTGAAGAGAAATCGGAATGGATGCCAGACAGAGATAAAAGAGGGGTTTGTAATTGTAAATGACCTGGAGTGCACCGACCATGAGGACTGGAACCGCATAAAAGATGCGCACCTTCATATACCAGGCCATGAAAACTGATCCACAGGTAACCAGGGCGATGCTTGCCAGCAGTAGGATTTTCCACTGATGAAGGGATATGAGGCGAAAGATGCGTTCCATGCCAGATATTAGGCTGCGGGTTCTTTTCGCTCTGCGAAGGCGTTGGTGATTTGCTCAGCCAGTACCGCTCCAATGATCGCAACCAGAGAAGTCAGCAGGACAGTTGCCAGCAGGATGACCCAGCGAACCGGGCGGGCTTTTTTATCAGCTGGCTGGGCAATTTCTGGTGCCATAATGGTGGTGAAGTCCACCGCATCCATCATTTGGAGGTATTCTACTTTTTCGCGGGCATCTTTCAGATCGCGGGCCAGATACTCACATACTTCTTCCATCGCCAACACCTGATCCAGACCTTCCCGGAAGGATTCCAGGTTGATGGCTGCTCCGCCTTTGTCATTGACCAGCGCATAGACTCTGCTTTGCAGAATTTCGACTTCGGTGCGCAGCTCTGCCGCGCGTTTGTTTTCCCCAAACCGCTTCAGATGGTTGCGCAGACGGGCACGGTTGGACGTCAATTCGCTTTCCGCCTGAATTACCTCCTGAACCAGTACCTCGGTCTGGGTTTCTGTATTAAAAACATTGTAGCGTTTCCGAACCCGGCGAATGCTGTCTGTATACAGCGCCAACTGCTCCTCCATCTCTTTGTATCCATTTTGATAAAGCGTCAGAATGGAAGATTTATTCTGATTGAGCATGCGCTTGTTGATCTGGTCCACTTTTTTAGCGACCAGATTGACAATGTCTGCGGCACGTTGTGGATCGACATCGTAGGCTTCGATGGTCAGGCCATTCCCTGCCACCCGAATGGTATTGACATTACCTGCATAGTTGGCCAGGACCGTCCATTTGGGATAGGCATCATTTTCCTTATCTACACCATATACATTCCACAAATTCAGCTCATTGATCACACCCATTTGGACCTCTTCACTGCTCGCGATATTGTCCAGCTTTTCCACATCCTTTGAATCCCCATACAAATATAGAATGGGTTCGTCGTGGAAGAGATTGATCACATCATATCGTTCTGCTGCAGTGGGGTAAATGGTGGTTTCGGCTTTAAACTCCGGTTTGTAGATAAAAGGGAGCGTCAAGACGAAAGCTAACACTGCGGAAACCCCGACAATCAGGGCGATATAGGTGAAATATTTTCGAATGATGTCGAAAATATAGAGGAGGTTAAAGGTGTTTTGTGTCGGTTCCTGCGACATGTCGTGTAGGGTTTTGGTCCGGTAAAGTTAGGAATTCCTCATTAAGGACAGAGAGAAAAATATTGACGCTTTCGGAGGGATATACCGAACGTGAAATGCTTTGGGAAAATAAAAGCATTTCTCTTTTCGGCATACCCTCAAAATCAGTGGTTTGGGAGGAACGAAAATTCCCAAACCAGTTTCATTTGAGTATACATGAAGTAGGTTTCGCCTTCACACACGGATGAATGAAAGGATACGTTGGTGAAAAAGTGATGGATCAAATAAAAAAGCTCTCAATCAGGCGATCAGAAATGATCCACCCCTTGGGCGTAAAGCGCAATTGCTGGTTTTCCCGAAGCATATAGCCTTCCACCAGCATGCGGTTGATATCGGCCGCAAAATGGTTTTCCCAGTCAGGAAACAACTCCCCTTCAATTTGGTCAATGTCAATGCCTCTCGCAGTGCGTAGTCCGGTCATCACATATTCATGATAGCGGTCTTCCCGGCTCAGCAATTCTTCACTTTCCTGAACGGAGCCAGATTGAATCAGTTTGAGGTACCTGGCATTATGGGCGTGATTCCAGTAGCGTTTTTCTCCGTCAAAAGAATGCGCAGAAGGTCCTAGTCCCAAATAAGGCACCCCATCCCAATAAGCTGAGTTGTGGCGGGATCGTTTGCCTGGAAAAGCATAATTGGAGAGTTCATAATGTTCATAGCCCGCTTTCTGTAAAAAGTCATGGGCGAACATAAACTGCTCTTCATAAGCTTCATCTTCCGGCAGGTCAACCAAATCTTTTTGCACCTGATGCGCGAGAGCGGTTTTTTCTTCCACCGTCAAAGCATAAAGCGAAAGATGCGGAACATTCAGGGCGATTGCCTGCTCTAGCTGCCATTGCCACTGGGCAAGATCCGTATCCGGCAGGCCAAAGATCACATCAATGGTTAGATTGTCAAAGCCAGCCTGTTGCGCGTCTTTGACACACTGAATGGCCTGGTCAGCATGGTGGGAACGGTTCATCCACTGCAAATCGGACTCCCGAAAGGACTGCGTCCCTATGCTCAATCGATTGAAACCAATGCTTTTGAGGCCCATGAGAAAGTCTGGGTGCAAATCATCCGGATTGGCTTCCAGGGTGATCTCTGCTGCTGGTGCTACGTGAAAATGTTGCCGAATCTGCGCCAGCAATCCTGCCAATTCATCGACGGAAAGCAAACTGGGGGTTCCGCCCCCAAAGTAGATGGTGTTGATGTGGCTGTTTTTTTCCTGAAAAAAGTCTTGCTGCTGGCCGATTTCAAGCTCAATCGCTTTGACCATCTCTGATTTTTTACCCAGAGAAGTGGAAAAGTGAAAATCACAATACACACAGGCCTTGCGGCAAAAAGGGATATGCAGGTAAATACCAGCCATTACTGGATTGCCATCTGCTCCTGTTGATAGACTTTGAGTCCTTCAGCCAAAATCCCCATGGCCTTACGCAAGTCATCTGCATTGAGGACGTAGGCGATGCGGACCTGATTTTTTCCCAAACCTTCGGTTGCATAAAAGCCAGAACCGGGTGCCATCATCACGGTCGCTCCATCGTGCGAAAAGTGTTCCAGCATCCAGCGGCAGAAACGCTCCGAATCGTCAATCGGCAATTGAACCATGGCGTAGAACGCACCATTGACCTGTGGGACCACGACGCCGGGCATTTCATTAAGGCATTCGACCAGCACATCGCGCCGATGTTCATATTCTGTTCGCACCTCATCATAAAATGATGCATCCAGTTTGTAAACCTCTTGTGCACCAATTTGTCCCAGGGTAGGAGGGGAGAGGCGGGCTTGCGCCAGTTTGAGAATGGATGTCATGACCGCCTGATTGCGGGAGACCACGCAGCCAATCCGCGCGCCACAGGCAGAGAATCGTTTGGAGACCGAATCAGTCACAATGGTATGCTCTGCCAAACCTTCCAGTTCCAGAACCGAATGATGTTTCAGACCGCCATAGGCGAACTCCCGATAGACCTCATCGGAGATGAGATAAAGATCATGCTTTTTGACAATCTCCCGCAGCTTTTCCAAAGATTCTTTTGGGTACATCACGCCGGTGGGATTGCCTGGGTTGCAAATCAGGATCGCTTTGGTGCGCTCTGTGATCAATGCTTCGAATGCTTCAATTGGGGGCAGCGCAAAATTATCTTCAATGTCAGTGGTAATCGGAACCACAGAGACATTTGAGAAAATCGAAAAGCTGTTGTAGTTGGCGTAAAAAGGTTCTGGGATGATGATCTCATCACCAGGATTCATACAGGAAGCAAACACGAAGTTCAATGCTTCTGAAGCACCGGTGGTAACGATGACCTCATCCAGTCCGAGGGGATGACCAATCCGGCCATAATAATCACAGATAGATTGGCGCAGCGGTTCTTCACCTGCTGAGTGGGTGTATTTGAGAATATCCAGCTGTGCATCTTCGATGGCCTGAAACCATGCTGGTGGCGTCTGGATGTCGGGTTGACCAATATTCAATTGGTAAACCGTGCGTCCCTGTTTGCGGGCTGTTTCGGCATAGGGAACCAATTTCCGAATAGGGGAGGCCGGAATGCGTTCGGCGCGCTGGGAGATAGAAGGCATAGCATGAGGGTTTGTCCCGGCAAATATACTTTACCGCTTGTGAACCCGAAAACAAAAATGTTCCGCGAAAATGGGAGGGAAGGTATTCCTTTAGGAAAATACTTTGGGCTGAACCAGGAGCCTTTTCAAGGGCTTTCGCTCAATGATATGGCTCCGAACCAACTCGACCACATCCTCTGGATGTACTTTACCATACAGGCTACGCTCTGGCAGGATTCTAACCGAAATGCCTTCCCGGCAGTTGGCAAGGCAGCCTGTGTGCAAAACCTGTACATCGTTTTCAAGTCCCAGGTCTTGAATTGCGTCTTCAAAGGCTTGTTTGATCTTTCCACCTCCTTTATCGCTACAGCATCCCCCGCCTGCCACCTTTGCACGGTGGCTGTCGCAGATCAAAATATGAAACCTTGTTGGCATGTATTAAATATAAGGATATTTATATATAAAAGTATTCTAATGCGAGATTGTTTTGAAAATCCTTGAATTGCGTTCATCTTAATTGAACATTGCCTCCCATCACTTGTTTAATTTGAAGAAGAGAAACAATTTGTGACAGATTAGGTTGCGCTTGCTATGAAGAAATATTTGTCGTTGGTCAAGTTTGCCCACA
>JBCBZF010000550.1:0-4911 GCA_039815525.1 Bacteroidota bacterium
GAAGAGACGGAATCTCTGCTCAGGATTTTGGGAGAAAAACCTTCTGGTGCGGAACTCTGCTGAGAGATTGGTCCCCCAATAATCCACCACTTCTCCATCGCGAATATCAGCAACAAACCACACATCATCTATCTGAGCATGAAGACCCACTTCCCAGCGTTTGTCGAACCGGTAATAAGCTGACAGTCCAAGACTGGGGCTGATCAATCCAATTTCAGTTGTAGGATTGGTCCCGAATCGATAATCAACTCCTGAGAAGTAAGGCACATAGTTCAAACCGGTATGAATTCCGACACGCCATTTCCTTGGTCCAGTGGTCGGGATCGGAGATAATGCCTGCAAAGGTGCGGGCGTCAGTGAGATAATAGGAGTAGAAGGTAGAGTTGTTTCAAATGTAGTCGTTTGTGATGGAATGAAGGAGAAATAGTCAGTAGTAGGAATGGCTGATTGCGGTTGCAGCTTTTCCGCTTGAGACGAATGATTGATACCGACATCTTCTTCGGCAGTAGAATGAACGGCAATGAACGAGGGGTTCGTTTGCTCTGTTACAGCCGGTACGCGTCCCGAAGGCCCGGAAGGCAATTCCACCTGGGCCGCTTGGGCCGCTTGGGCCGTTGGCACGTCCTGGGCGTCGGGTAGTGCTGAAGGCACTTTATCGGTTTCCATTTTGGGGATCAATGCCAGCCCTTCCTGTACCGGAGCAGTCTGACTCATTTTACCAGCCTGATCGACTGTTGGCTCGTGTTTGAGCCCCCACCATCCGATGGACAGTCCGACCAACAAGACAATACTTGCCGCCGCCGCAGGCTTGGCCCACCTTCCCCACAGTGGCGCTTTCCTGCCACCGGCCGCTGCATCCAGCGAGGCTGCCATACGGTCCCATTCAGGCTGAACCTGAAAAGGCCGGGCAGCGCCGACTTTCTGTTGTATTTTTTGTTCCCAATTACCCATTACGAACTTTCTTTTCAACTACCTTTTGTTTCTCTAACATTTCCCGCAACATTTTCTTTCCCTCTGACAAATACGCGCGCGAAGTCGATTCCTTGATGTCCAAAATCCGGGCAATCTCTTTGTGCGGGTAGCCTTCGATGACATTCATGTTAAAAACAGAACGATAAATCGGAGGCAATTCTGCCACACAATTCAGAATATATTCCGCCTGCATATCATCAATCGCAACTGCTGGTACGCTTTCTGGCGCAGCAAGCGTCAGTGAGACTTCCCGATCCCACTTTTTGGCTTTACGCAGTTGATCAAGACAACAATTCACCATGACTCGCTTCAGCCAGCCTTCCAGTGAACCATCGTTTCGATATTTACTGATGTTGCGAAAAATTTTGATAAAGCCTTCATGCACCATATCAGCGGCAGTATCCCGATCAGGCATATAGCGGTAACAGACCCAATACATGGTCTCATAGTACTTTTCATACAGTTTCTGCTGGCTGCTGCGGTCCTGCTTGCAGCAGCCCCGTAACACTTCCTGATCGGTCATGTCAACCACCTTTGCGTGCATGTATCGCGACTCGTTTGCATAGAAGACGGAGTGGATCTCAAAAACGCTGTTTTTTTTAAGAATCAGGCCAAGAAATGTGAGGGACAAGTATTTTTTAAGTGCTTCAGCCTTGCCCCTCTCCCCTGACTACACCAGT
Organism: Bacteroidota bacterium; assembly: GCA_039815525.1. Classification (GTDB taxonomy): domain Bacteria; phylum Bacteroidota; class Bacteroidia; order J057; family J057; genus JBCAWW01. The sequence goes on from JBCBZF010000550.1 coordinate 1,653, forward strand.
TCAGCGACCTTTTCCAGGGCTTTATCGAGGCCAGAAGCGTCTTTTCCACCTGCCGTCGCAAAAAATGGCTGTCCGCCACCGCCACCTTTGATTTCTTGGGCCAGGTCACGAATCATCTTTCCGGCATGATGGCTTCCTTTTGCTGCCAGATCATCGCTCAGAACCACACTGAGCAGAGGTTTGTCGTTGACGACCGCTCCCAGAACCGCCAGGGTGTTCTCAGTACTTCGCTTGATGGCAAAAGCCAATTGCTTCATTTCATCCGCAGACTGTACCGATACCCGCTTGCGGATCACATTGATCCCATTAAGCATTTCACCGCTCTGGATCAATGCTTCTTTGAGACGTTCAGCCCGCTCGGCAGTGGCTTGCTGCACTTGTCTTTCCAACTCCCTGACCTGCTTGCTCAGGCTTTCGACCTGCTGGTCAAGGTTCTTGGGATTTTTAAACAGAGCGGCAATTTTGTTGAGTGTTTCTACCTGAGATTCATAGTAGGCAATTGCCTTTTCTCCGGTGTAGGCTTCGACCCTGCGAATGCCTGCCGCAGTAGAAGACTCAGACACCAGCTTAAAGAGGCGAATGTCCCGGGTATTGTCTACGTGGGTGCCGCCACATAATTCTACACTGTAAGCCGGATCAAATACAATGGTCCGCACCTGATCGCCATACTTCTCACCAAATAATGCCATCGCACCCATGGCTTTGGCCTCATCGATCGGGATGTTGCGATATTCTGTCAGCTCTATACCTTCGGCAATCTTGGCATTGACTTCTTTTTCGATGGCTTTGATTTCATCCTCATTCACTTTGGCAAAGTGGGAAAAATCGAAGCGTAAGTGAGAATCTGCGACCAGCGAACCACGCTGTTCCACATGCGTTCCCAGATGATTGCGTAAAGCGGCATGCAATAAGTGGGTAGCCGTATGATTGGCCATCACTTTCTGACGGAATCCCTGATGTACTGTCGCAGTCCATTCCCCATCTGCATCATTGGGAAGCTTATCCACCAAATGGACAATCAGTTCGTTTTCTTTTTTGGTGTCGAGAACCTTAATCTTTTCTTCTCCTTTGGTCAATAAACCGCGATCACCAATTTGCCCACCACTTTCTGCGTAAAAAGGTGTCTCTGCCAGCACGATCTGATACAGCTCCTTTTTCTGGGTTTTGACGGTCCGATATTGGCGAATGGTGGTCTGTAATTCCAGTAGATCATAGCCCAAAAAGCGTGGCAATTGATCAGAAGCTTCAAGAACCACCCAATCACCAGCTTCCATGCTGGTTGCAGCCCGGCTGCGGTCTTTTTGTTCTTGCAGACGTTTTTGATAACCTGCGAGATCCACAACTTTCCCTTTCTCCCTTGCCATCAACTCAGTCAAATCAAGTGGAAAACCGTACGTATCATACAGGGTAAAGGCAAAATCTCCATCTACTTCATCCGCATCTGGGTGCTTGCGCAAATAATCTTCAAACATGCGCGAGCCACTCTCCAGCTTACGCAAAAAGCCAATTTCCTCTTCCTGGATGATCCGCTCCAGGAAGCTCTGCTGTTTTTCCAATTCATCAAATACCCCCCGATACTCTTCAACCAGCAATGCAACCATTTGGAACATAAAAGGCTCTGAGATACCCAGCGAGGCGAAAGCATAGCGCGAAGCACGGCGCAAAATTCGACGGATTACGTAGCCGGCCCCGGTATTTGAGGGAATCTGACCATCCGCAATCGTAAAAGCGATGGCACGAATATGATCGATGATGACCCGGATAGCAATCTGCTGTTCTTCACTCGCGGTTTCGTACGTCAGACCAGTTTTATTCTCTAAAAAGCCTCTGGTCCGGTCAAAAAGATCTGTATCGTAGGTAGATTGACGGTTTTGTAAAGCCATGACCAGGCGCTCGAAGCCCATGCCAGTATCGATGTGCTTCTCAGGTAAATCTTCCAGGCTGCCATCTGCTTTGTGATTGTACTGAATAAAAACCAGATTCCAGATTTCTACCACCTGGGGATGGTCCATATTGACCAGCGTTGCTCCATCCGTTTCGGACCTTTCAGCCTCGCTTCTCAAATCCACATGGATCTCCGAACAGGGTCCGCAGGGCCCGGTCTCCCCCATTTCCCAGAAGTTGTCTTTCTTTCCAAAGCGGAGAATCCGTTGGCGGGGCAGATGTTTGTCCCACATGTCTTCCGCTTCAGTATCGGGCTGTAAACCTTCTTGCTCATCTCCGCCAAAAACCGTCGCATACAGACGTTCTGGATCGATTTCATAGTGTTCAGTAAGTAATTCCCAGGCCCAATCTATTGCTTCTTGTTTGTAATAGTCACCAAAAGACCAATTTCCTAACATCTCAAACATGGTGTGATGATAGGTATCGTGGCCCACCTCGTCGAGGTCATTGTGCTTGCCTGAAACCCGTAGACATTTTTGGGTATCAGCCACTCTTTTGGAGGATGGATTTTTCAACCCCAAAAATACGTCCTTAAACGGTGCCATCCCGGCGTTGATAAACATCAGCGTGGGGTCGTTTTTTAGGACAATTGGTGCGGATGGCACAATTTGGTGCGCTTTTTGTTTAAAGAAGTTTAAGAATGTATTTCGGATGTTCTTTGAAGTCTGCATGATTATCGCCTCTTGTTTAACACGTGTGAAATTATTGCTGATCAGTTTCTTTTCTTAATGGAAAATTTTGTTACATTTGAATCAGCTAGAACAAAATTGGGTTTTTCACGCTTAAAAACTTACATGAAGGCCCCGTGTCAGTCCCTTGCTCAATCAATTTCACGAGGTCAAACTTATTAAATCCCCTGTTCATATGGCAAGAAAAATACGCTACTATTATGATGAGGAGAGCTGCACGTTTCAAGAGGAGAAAATAAGCGCCAGTTCAGTTATTCGTTATGTCCTTTCTCTCTTCTCATTGTCCGGCATTCTTGCTTTAGCTGGGCTTACCATATATTTCTTCGCTTACGACAATCCGAAAGAAGCTCTGTTGAAGAGTGAAAATGCGGCATTGCTGGCGCAAGTAGAGAGATATAAGCAAGACTTCAGTAATCTTGAATCCAAAGTGGATGACCTCCACAAAAAAGATAATGCTACTTACCGTTCCATGCTTGGAGCCGATGAAATTTCAGCAGGCGTCTGGAATGGCGGTAAAGGTGGCAGTGCCAACTTCAGCCCTGGTGATCAACCAGAGGTTTTGCAAGAAACCGAAAAGCGATTGGAGCAGCTCCGCAGCAAAGTAGAGCTACAAAATAAGTGTCCAC
>JBCBZF010000895.1:0-3048 GCA_039815525.1 Bacteroidota bacterium
AGGTATATCGCCAGGAAGTGGTCCCTTCCAGTTTCGACAACCGTTTCCAGATTGACTTATCCCGTCTGCCAAAAGGGATTTACATTCTGGAAGTGAGTCAGGGTGAACAAACACAAACCCGCCGACTCAGTTATACTTCGTAGATTTTGATGTACAATAAACCTTAGGCAGTCTCAGTCAGCGGGACTGCCTATTTTTTTAACCTCTCAGGTTTTCAAAACCTGAGAGGTTTCTTTTTCCTTTTGGTTTGGTCTACCGAAACACGTCGAATCCGACGCCGTTGCGATCAAAACGCAATGTTGGAAGGGGAATTCGCACGATATTGACCACACTGAAAAGGGTATGAAGAAAACCATTACGGGTTTTGATATTGGCTACATCAATGTCAAGGCTTAAATAAAACTGACGGTATTCTCTGGTGCGCCAGGCACCATTGGGATCGTCATATCCGCCCTCCAAGCCTTCCGCCCCATAGCCAACTGCGAGATTCAACCAGCGAGGATAGATTTCTTTGAAACGTCCCTCCGGTAGGAATGAATGTACCCTTACACTAAGCCAAAGCGCTTGCCCATTGTAATCTTTCAGCAGCCATTCGGGGAAAGTGGTTCCAAATAGACGTTCATGGTTGGGGTCCCCACTTCTGGTATAAGGTGAAGGCAAATAGCTGACCTTCATTTGCAAACGGTTTTCATTCCACAGTAACTGATTTCCGACTGCCAATGAAGAACCGATAAAATTGGCACCAACATCCGACCAGGAAAAGCCCCAACTTTCCCCAAAAGCATCAAAGACTTCAATCCCACTCATGGCGGTAAAGCCCACCAGGCCTCCCATCCAAATGGCTTTTTTTCGGGGCATGCCACTCCAGCGATACAAATCAATCAGGAGGCGGGAGTTTTGATATCCGCCAAAGCTATGCCCTACTTTGTCCATCTGTTTCCATTCGTGTGAGTCATCGAAAAAGTGGAAAGAAGACAATTCCTCATTGCCGTACCAGACGGTTCCCAGGTAGAGCCCGGTCAATGCGTAACTTCCCAGAACTGTACCCCTGACCAGATTGCGTCTCTTTTTGTTCAGCACGCTGTCATTGACCCAAAAATCATTGGTAAAGTCATGCTGAAGGTGAAAAGGACGTCTTTCCTGTGCTTCACTGACCGGCATGATACAAAACATGCCCACTGATAACAGCAGGCATGTTTTACATATTTTCGACAAAATTCGTGTCATTTTCTTACGTAGATCCAACCCAGGCTAGGCCACAGGTTCGAAGGCATTTTCTGTAGAAACGGCTTTTTCAAGGTTATCGTTGACTTTGTCCATATCTGCTGCCTCTGAATAGATCCGTAAGACCGGCTCAGTCCCGGAAGGACGGATCATGGTCCAGGTATCATCATCGAAATAGAACTTAAAGCCATCGATGGTCTCAATGCGTTGCACCTGATAATCGCCGAAAGATTGAAAGGGATCATTTTTACACTTCTCAATCACTGCCAGCTTCTTCTCATTGGACAGATGCAGGTCATTGCGGCCAAACTTGAAAGAACCAACCAGATCATAAATTTCGTTGATCAGGTCCGTAAGAGATTTACCGGACTTGGCCATGAACTCCATCAGGGTCAATCCAATGAAAATGCCATCACGCTCAGGTACATGCCCGGCAATAGCAATGCCGCCAGACTCTTCGCCCCCCACGATCACATTGTCATTGACCATGATTTCACAAATGTACTTGAATCCAATCTTGGTTACCTGATTTTCTAAACCATAATGCTTACACAGCTTTTTGATCTTGCTGGTACAGGAAAACGTACTGACAACTTTTCCGGTAAGCTTCTTGTGGTTGACGAGATAATGGATCAACAGCAATAAGATGTGATGCGAGTCCACAAAATTGCCATGTTGGTCAAAAAGGCCGATGCGGTCGGCATCACCATCAGTGGCCAAGCCAATGTCCAATCCTTCATCACGGATGACCTGCTGAAATTCCTTGAGGTTACGCTCAATCGGTTCAGGAGGGGTTCCATGAAAAGAGGGGTTAAATTCTGCATGCAGCAGGCGCGCCTTGGGGAAGATTTTACGGATGACATTCTGGCCGGCACCATACATTGGATCGTAGCCAATCTTCATCCCTGAGTTGCGAATTGCATCGAGATCAAAGGCATTGGTGATATGATCAATGTAGAGCGCCTCCATATCATCATACTCAATCTGCCCAGCTTCCAGCATTTCATCAAATCGATCAGCATATTCAGTCACACTGTCTGGAATACGCGTTTCGACATCATCAATCATAGAGGGGAAAGCGGGTCCACCAAAATGGCCTTTGATTTTGAAGCCAGAATAGGTGGGAGGGTTGTGCGAAGCCGTGATGACAATACCAGCACTGGCTTTACGCTTTTCAGTGGCAAGGGAGACCATCGGAGTACTGACGAAACCTGGAGAGAGGTAGACCTTGATGCCCTGTTGTGCAAAGATATTGGCTACGTGGCGGGCAAAGAGATCGCCATGAAAACGACAATCGTAGCCGACCATAGCCGAAGGATTGTCATAGGTTTCCTTCAACCACTCTGCGGTTGCTTCTGTTACACGGGTGAGGTTGTCAAAGGTGTAATCCTTTGCGATAATGGCTCTCCAGCCGTCTGTTCCGAATTTAATCTGGACCATAAAAAAATGCGTCTTACTAAATTTTCAGAAAAATAATCGATCCGTGATGCCTGCACAAGATCGAAGCCCCGAATGGAAAAAATGTAGGGATCAGCTGTTTGTCTCAGTGATCACTACCTCCACCCGACGGTTTTGGGAAAGAGCGTGAATGATTGTCTGATATAGACTCAGATAAGCCCGGTCGCTAAACCAAACCTCTCTGGCCCGGTGGGCGTCTGTTTCCAATTTGACATTTTTACCCAGTACAATGGACTGAGTGGTGTCTGTGGCGCGATTGCCAATATGGATAAGCGGATAGGGAACACCGGGAACATTTTCCAGCCAAAGCATCCCCTGATGAATGTCTGGAAAACGATGCCAGTAAGTTACGTGTTTTCCTCCTTC
>JBCBZF010000969.1:0-2797 GCA_039815525.1 Bacteroidota bacterium
CGGAGAATTTGACCCAAATGTAGCCGGAGTTGGGATACATGTCCTTGTGTACAATGCCAATACCTGTATCGACAGCATGCGGGTGCAGGTGCATCCCGAGATCAATCTGACCGATACCATTGCCTGCGTATTGACCGATCCTTTTTTCCTGTCCACAGATCAACCTGGTGGTACCTGGTCTGGTTCTGGCATCATCAATGCCGATTCCGGTAAATATGCGCCTTCAGTAGCCGGTCTGGGCATTCACCTGATTGAATACACAGCACCTTCTGGCTGTGTGGATACCATGCAAGTGGAGGTTACCCCACCACCAAATCCGATCATCAACAACCTGGCGGGACAATATTGCTACAAAGACACAATCTATGTATTGGATGGCCAGCCGGCTGGCGGCTATTTCATCGGTCCAGGCATTGTCGGAACCAATGGATTCAATCCTTCGCTGGCCGGTGCAGGCGGGCCCCACGTCATCGATTATATTGTTGGGGTAGGGGACTGCGAACGAATAGCCACTGGTGTTACGGAAGTAAGCCCACCACTGGAATTGAGCGTTGCCTTTACCCAGGACACCATTTGTTATGGTGATTATAGTCGACTGGAAGCCTTTGGCAGCGGAGGGACAGGTGCAATTGTGTATACCTGGACCCGTGGTCTCGGTGGTGGCTCCGACCATTCCGTCAGCCCGGAGGTGACCACGCGCTATAAAGTGACAGTCTCTGATGGCTGTTCTGATCCGGTATCTGAATTGATTCAGGTGGTCGTCAATCCACAGTTTATTCTTAATTTTTCCAGCAGTGATCCGGTTTGTTTTGGGGAAAGAGGTTGGACCGCTGTGGATGTGCAGGGACCCAATGTGTACGACATCATCTGGAATACCAATCCGCCTACATTTGGGGATACATTGCGTGGGCCGACCGATTTCAACCTGGAAGCCGTGGTAACTGATTTGATCACCGGTTGTGTAGAAAGCGGGCTTTCTGAGATTCCCCGCTATCCATATGTTCAGGCTGAATTCATTTCCAATCCCAATGATCAATGTCTTGTCAATACCGAGCCGGAATTTTCATTCATTGATCAAAGTGTTGGCGGTACTTCAGGCCTTTGGGACTTTGGTGATGGCTTCCAACAGCCGTATGAATATGGACAGGAAGTTTTTCACAAATATGCAGCAGTCGGGAATTACCAGGTCTCCCTTTTCATCGAAAATGATGGCGGCTGCTCAGACAGTACATCAACGGAGGTCTGTGTCATTCCGGAAGAGTCAGTGGTATGGGCACCCAATGCCTTTACCCCTAATGGAGATGATGTCAATGACGCCTTTTTCATTGCTCACACCGGCATTGAAACCTTCCGGATGCAGATTTATGACCGCTGGGGCAGGATCGTATTTGAAGCCGATCAGCCAGATGCCCGCTGGGATGGTACGCTCAATGGTAGCCCGGTACCGGAAGGCGTCTATACCTTTTTGATCAGCGGATCGATCCGTTCCAATAATCCGCTGATTGACTTTGCCATTGTCCCACTACAGCAAAAAGGCACCATTACTTTGTACAGATAAGCAATTCAGATAGAGAAAAAGTGGAGTGGAGGCACAGAATCTTGTGTCTCCGCTTTTATATTTGTAGTGAAAGAACATTTGGGCAAAATGGGAAAAGAGAGTTTAGCATAAATACTCTCGCCTCTTCCCTCGCTCCTCTCACCTATGAACAATCGCTCCAAAAGTCTGCAATACGTCCTCGTGATCGGAATCATTCTGGTGGTCAACCTGATCGCGTCTGGATACTTTTTTCGCATTGATTTGACCAAGGAGAAACGCTTTTCCTTGTCAGATGCCACTGAAGCGGCTTTGGATAGCCTGGACCTGCCACTCTTTGTCAGTGTGTATATGGAGGGTGATTTCCCCGCTGAGATCCGGGTGTTTCAGGAAGCGGTACGAACCACGCTGACAGAGATGGGCTATTATGCAGATGGAAACCTGCAATTCGAGTTCGTGAACCCGACCGGCCAGCGTGAGTTAGAAAGCACCTTTCAAAAATTTGGTTTCACCCCAGTCCCGGTCAAAATTCAGGATCAGGCAGAAACCCGGCTGACATACATGTGGCCGCTGGCACGTTTTGTCTACAAAGAATATGAGCAGTATGTCGATCTGCTCAAAGGCTGTAGCGTGCTGACGCCGCAGGGAACCTCCGTCAATTTTCTCAAAGCGGAAGCAGATCTCGAATACAAGCTGATGTCAGCCGTCCTGAACCTGACCCGCGAACGACGCGGGGTAGTGGGCTTGCTCCGCGGACATGGGGAATTGCCCAACCGGGAGATTCGTGAATTCGGCAGCGAATTGGCCAATTCATACAACGTATTTGAGTTTGATATGAAAGCTTCGCCCGGTGTGGCCATCAGCCCGTCGGTCGATGTCTTGGTGGTCTTACAGCCGCAAACCGCTTTTACGGAGCGGGAAAAATACGAGCTGGATCAATACCTGATGCGGGGCGGGAGCATCTTTTTCGTGATGGACCAGCAGGATGTCAATCTGGATTTGTTTCAGAAAGTTTCCACCCTCACCGAACTGCGCGAACTGAACCTGGATGATCTGTTCATGCGTTATGGATTCAAGCTGAATTATGATCTGGTCCAGGATCTGAATTGTGAAACCACAGAACTGTTTCAACCCGAAGCGCAGACTTTTACCAGTCAGAAATGGATCTTTTCGCCCATGGTTCTCAATTTCCCTTCCCAGGCAGTCAATCGCAACATAGATGCAGTGATGCTGCGCTACGCCAGTTCAATTGATACCTTTCAG
>JBCBZF010000791.1:0-3536 GCA_039815525.1 Bacteroidota bacterium
GTCGCTTCCATTGGGGTAATAACCGTTCACCAACAGGCCGGTATGCGATTCGCTTGCCTGGTCTTGAGAGGTGGCGGCATCAGATTCGTCTGACTCATCGGTTCTGAATTCCTCTGCAATCTCGTACTTGAGTACATCATCGATGCGGTTCATGTCCCCTTCAGTCTCCTGAAGCATACTACCCACTGCAACCAACTGATTAACCGGACGGACAAAGTTGTTCATGAGGTAGAGGAATGCCACAAGCATACCCAGGGTCATTTCTCCGTTCATTACCTGAAGGGCACCCAATCCCATGATTAAGGTGGTGTTGATGGAAGTCAAAAGAGGGGGGACCACATTGAGACGAATACTAAGCCAACTTAACTCCTGCTGTGCATTCATCACTTTAGCAAGATGTCCTGACCAGGTAGTAAAAAAGTCGCTTTCCCGCCCAGACGCCTTGAGCGTTTCGATCATGCTGATTCCGGACATGGTGGATCCCATCAATTTGCCAGCCTCATTGAGTAGGCGGCGGTTTCCATCAGTCCGGGCGCGGGAGACAATCTTGAGTGCCACGACATTGATGATCGTAATTGCAATGCCGATGCTGGTCAGCATCCAATCATAGGTAAACATGATTGCTGCATAGAAAATCACCACCACCACATTGAGCATTGCATTGGCAAGACTCCCACTCAAAAGCTTCGAAACCTTGTCGTTGAGGGTTACCCGATTGCTAATTTCTCCGCTGTATCGTTGGGTGAAGAAGGCAATAGGCAAATGAAATACGTGCCACAAAAATTGACTCGATGTCGACAAGGCTAATTTGGTCTCCAATCGTAGCAAATAATACTGCTGGATGAAAATCAACAATGCATTGATGATCAATACGCCACCCATTGCCAACAATAGAGGCATCACAAAGCTATCCATTTGATTGACCAGGTACTGGTCGATGAAGATCCGGGTGAAGGATGGGATGACCAGACCTGGGATGACCAGAAATAAACTGGCCAGTACAATAAAGGCAACACTCATTCGCGAGTTTGAAATACGTGAGCTGAGTGCTGGAATTAACCCTTGCTTTTCGTTGCCGGGTTCAAAATCAGGTCCTGGTTTGAATGTCAGGACCACTCCTGTGAAGGAGTCATCAAATTCCTGATAACTGACACGATAACGCCCTTGGGCCGGGTCGTTCAGGTACACGCCTTTCGGGCCAAAGCCTTCGAGAACGAGAAAGTGGTTGAAGTTCCAAAAGATAATGACCGGACAGGTCATCTGTTTCAATTTCTCAATGGACTTGGCATAGCCTTTCGCTTCCAGTCCGTAGGATCGGGCGGCCTTCATAATGTTGGTCGCCTTGAGACCATCGCGGGATACCCCACAGGTTACGCGAAGTTGTTCCAACGGCAATTTTTTGCCGTAGTAGCTTAGGATGATGGAAAGAGCTGCAGCTCCGCACTCCACCGCCTCCATTTGCAGAACCGTAGGGGTTTTGACCGGGCGGGAAAACTTCTCTTTTTTTGTTTTTGTTGCTGCCATTTTCCTGCCTGTATTAGTAAAGTTCAAAGAATTTTTTGACCGCCGGTACGACCATGGTAACTGGCGCTTCCTCGTGCACTGTGATTTTCCCGGAACATGAAGTGCCTGCATTGATGCTTACCTCTGGCCCTTTGGCAGATGTCCACTGGAAACCGCTGTATGAAGTAGAATCTCTGATGAAATCTACATATACCTCAAAGGGAGCACCCAAAGCCAGAAGGCCTCGTACCAGCTGATCATTTTTCATAGACGTCATCATGCCTTGCTGGGTGACTGGAAATTCAGAGACATAGGTTACCCTAGCCCGCATATATCCAAATTCCTGTGGTTGGACTGTAGCTGGGACAACCAGAGCTTCCATGCCGACTTTAATTTTTTTACCATCCTGTGAAGGGACATATAGGATTCCCCGAATTGTATCATTATCGGCAAACTGATTTTTGAGCTTAAATAAGGGGCTGCCGGGACGAACCACAACACCTGCATCAGTTAGAACCTCAACAACTTGGCCGCTGTGTGGGCTTCTGATCCGGCTCTGAATTTCATAGCGCTCCTTTAGTTGCGCAATGCGTCTTTCTTCCTGCGCGATTCGCTGCTTGATCAAAGTCGTCCGCTTGGTCATGTCAAATCCGACATTGAGTTCCCGTGAAGAGGTTTGGACCAACTGCGCTTTGAGGGTTTCAATTTGGTTTTCTGCCCGTTCAATCTGTTGTTCCGTATTGACCAACTGCGCACGAGTGATGAGCCCTTTTTCGAGCAGATCCTTTTCGATTTCCAACTGTTGGGAATAGAATGCGAGATTTTTTTGATTGGATTCGATCTGCTGTTGGATACTGATACGTTCCTGATCGATTAACTCTCCCTGTAAGCGTGTGTCCTGGGAGCCAAATTGAAGCAATTGTTTCAGCTCGAAATTGCGCTCAGCCAGTGAAGCTTTTGCCTCCTCAATTTGCTGGAAAAGGACAGGTTGTTCAATCTCAGCAATGACATCGCCTTCTGCGATTTGATCGCCAATCTGAACTCTTAAATCGATCAACTGACCTTGAGCGGTAGAGACCACATCATATACCTCACCACCAAACAAAACACCGGTGGCGTTGACCTTGGTTTTGACACGTCCCGCGAATCCCCAACCAATAGAGGTGAAGAGAATCAGGCCGATTGTTGCCAATGCAAGCCATGCTTTTGGAGTGGTAATCTTGATCAGCTGATCAAGTTTTTCTGGAGTAGATAATTTCTCCAGAGCCGATTTTCGAAAAAAACTTGCAGCCATAATATGCTTTAATTTTTTGGTTAGTATGGATTATCTGGTTCCGGGCAATTGATAGAAAATCACCGGATCAAGTGATTCGGTTGATTGATCTTTTCTCTGATATAATGTGCCCGTTTCAAAGCGGAGATTGGTAATTGCCGTGGCGAACTGTTGCTGACTGCTCAGATAGTCCAGTTGGGCAAATGTGAGACGCTCTTGAAACAAGATGAGGTTTAGGATGGTGGTCATCCCATTTTGAAACTTGATCTGCTCATTGTCAAATACCTGCTCGTAAAAATTGAGCGTCTCTTTGGCTTTCTCGAGCGTTTCTACGCTGTTGCGCAGATTGTTGAAAGCAATGCTAACGTTTAATTCTATGTTACGAAGCTGGTTGTCAAGTACAACTTGTTGATCAGAGATGGCCACGTTTTGAGCCAGATAGTTTGCTTGAGCGAGATTGTTATTGAGTGGGAAAAGATAATTTAGGGAAAAGCCAACTTGCATGCTTCTGCCTTCACGCTGACCAAGAGCCGTTACAAACCGATCCGCTCCTCTTCCTGGGTCAGCTCCGCCATAGTTGACGAACCCACCGAGGTTCAATTGTGGCTTCAAGCTGTTGCGTACCTGCTTCATTCCTTCTTCCAAAGCTTCTTTGTTTCTGCTCAGGAATTGAAGATCGGCCCGATTGGTTCTTGCGAGTCCAAGCAGTTGGGCCAACTCCGATTCTGCAGAATAATTTGCCTGATCCAATTCCGGAAAA
>JBCBZF010000444.1:0-5679 GCA_039815525.1 Bacteroidota bacterium
CCTACCATAGAGGATATTAAGTACACTTTTTGACACAATTAATCCTACTCTTTTTTTGTAAAGTACAAGGGAGATAGATCCCCTTTGTATAAGTAAAAAATTGTATCCTTTCGCTTAATTAGTTTTAATTCATTTTCGAACTCATGACCCAATTTCTTATCAATACCTTTATTGAATATTAGCGTATCACCCTCTTTTTCATAATTACCCTTTATTTCTATAGCTTTTTCAAATACCGTTTTTTCATAAAATTCAAACTCCTCTTCATTTAACAAACAAAGTTCTTGCATAGTCATATCAAATGCACATTTATAGCATTCATCAGCTTCAAGATGTAGAACTACAAGAAAAGTGCATATCAGTAAAATTCCTCTCATTTTGTTATTCTTCGATTGATTTGGGAGTCTATTTAAATTCCAGATCTAAATCTTTGTATGAAGCAGAAATCAGCCGGACTCAAGGGTAAATCTCACCAAAGATACCCTCATGTGATTTAATCGATTCTCATAGGGAAGTTATCCAACAAATTCGGCAGGTCCAATGCAAGCGCAAGCATTCTCTTCGCGTGATCTTACATTTAAGTAGATTCCAAATATCAGATACACTATTTGTTATTTTAACATAATAGTACGCTGTCCAAACAAAAAGCGGCCTGAGAAAAAGCTTCTCAAACCGCTAATCGTATCTAGAAAAGAGTAGTATTCTCTCAACTCATTTTCACGTCCCCAACGCCCCCACAATCCAATCCCCCACCTCAGAAGTCGTAGACTTCCCATCATTCAAATCCTCCGTCGTAACCCCCGCATCGATCGATGCGCTCACCGCTTCCCGGATCGCGGCACCAGCTTCGGCCAGGCCGAATTCATGTTCCAGCATCATGGCGGCGGAGAGAATGGTGGCCAGTGGATTGGCGCGGTTCTGACCGGCGGCCTGGGGATAGGAGCCGTGAATGGGTTCGTAAACCGAGGTTTTTTCGCCTAAGGAGGCGGAGGGCAAAGTGCCTAGCGAACCGGTCAGCACGGATGACTCATCGCTGAGGATGTCGCCAAACATATTGCCGGTCAGGATGACGTCAAAATAGCGGGGATTGCGGATCAGTTGCATGGCGGCATTGTCCACAAACATGCAGTCAAACTCGATCTCCGGAAAGTCTTTGGCGTATTCGACCACCACTTCCCGCCACAGACGCGAGGTGGCCAGTACATTGGCTTTATCCACCAGCGTGAGCTTTTTGCGGCGAGCCGCGGCATATTCAAAAGCGGTTTTGGTGATGCGCAGGATACTCTCCCGATCATAGACACAGCTGTCAAAAGCGGTATTGCCATCTTCGGTGCGCCCTCTGGGCTGGCCAAAGTAAATCCCACCAATCAGTTCGCGGACCACCACGATGTCCACGCCCTGCACGATTTCGCGCTTCAGGGGAGAAGCATCCAGCAGAGCATCATAGCTTTTGACCGGGCGGATGTTGGCGAAAAGACCCAGGGCTTTGCGCATGGCCAGCAGGCCTTGTTCGGGCCGCACTTTGGCGGAGGGATCATTGTCGTATTTTGGATCACCGATTGCACCAAAGAGGATGGCATCTGCCGCCAGACAGGTTTCCAGGGTTTCGGCCGGAAAGGGATTCCCAGTGGCATCAATCGCGGCCGCGCCCACCAGGGCATGGCTGTACGAAAAGGACAGATCAAATTTCTGTGCCACCGCATCCAGGACACGGGTCGCTTGCTGCACAATTTCAGGCCCGATTCCATCCCCGGGCAAAAGGGCGATATGTTTAGGGTTTTGGTTCATGTTTTAGTCAATCGTTTGGTGTTTTATGGTCATACAGCCGTGAAAATAAACTATGCAAAAAAGGTGCGGTTGGGATGAAACGGGCGTGGGCGGATGGATAGTGGTGTTGGCCTTGGTTTGCCCGTTTCGATTTTTTGCGCTCCTTTTTTCTAAAAAAAGGAGCAGAAAAAAAGAAAAAATGACCTTGAAAGCACATTATAGAAGTAACTCAAAGCATGAGGCAGCTATTTACTGTCTCGCAGTCTCAAAAGCACTTATCTCAGCCTGTTTTGACAACAAAAAGTCGATGTCATCATATCCATTGATCAAACAGGTCTTTTTATAAGGGTTGATCTCGAAGTGAACTTGATTGCTTTCGCCCTCAATGGAAATACTTTGGGCGGGCAGATCCACTTTGATTTGTACCGCAGGATTGGCTTCAATCTGCGCAAAGAGGTAATCCAGATAGCTTTGCTCCACCTGTACGGGTAGAATGCCATTGTTGAGGGCATTGGCTTTGAAGATGTCAGCAAAGAAGCTGGACACCACCACCCGAAAGCCAAAATCACCAATCGCCCAGGCGGCATGCTCCCGACTGGAACCGCAGCCAAAGTTTTTGCCAGCGACCAGGATTTCACCCGCATAGGTAGCATCATTGAGGACAAAGGAATCGATGGGTGTTCCGTCGGCCTGATAGCGCCAGTCACGGAAAAGATTGTCGCCAAATCCTTCCCGGGTAGTGGCTTTGAGAAAGCGGGCCGGAATGATCTGGTCGGTATCTACGTGTTCCATCGGCATGGGAACACAAGTAGAAGTCAGTATGGAAAATGTTTGCATGATGATCAGGTCAGAAATTGGCGGGGATCGACAATGCGCCCTTCGAGCGCGGCAGCAGCAGCAGTAATGGGACTGGCGAGGAAAGTTCGTGCGCCTGGTCCCTGACGGCCTTCAAAATTGCGGTTGGAGGTGGAGACGCAGTATTTCCCTTTGGGCACTTTGTCTTCATTCATCCCCAGACAAGCCGAGCAACCGGGTTCGCGCAGCACAAATCCGGCTTCCATCAGCACCTGGTCAATGCCTTCGGCCCGGGCCTGTTCGCGCACTTTGACCGAACCGGGCACGATCATGGCCTGTACATGCTCCGCTTTTTTGCGGCCTTTAACCATGGCGGCGACATTGCGCAGGTCTTCGATGCGGGCATTGGTACAACTGCCGATGAAGACATAATCCACCGGATGGTTTTCGAGGCTTTTGCCCGCTTCCAGATCCATATAAGTCAAAGCTTTCTCCAATACTTTGCGATCACTCTCAGAATCCATCTCCGCGAATTCAGGGATATTGCCTTTGATCTTGATGCCCATGCCGGGATTGGTGCCATAGGTGATCATGGGTTCGATATCTGCGGCATCGAAGTGATGTTCCTGGTCAAACTCAGCGCCTTCGTCAGTGTATAAGTCCTTCCACTTAGCCAGCGTTTTGTCCCAACCTGTTCCCTGGGGCGCAAATTCACGGCCTTTGACATAGTCAAAAGTGGTCTCATCTGGCGCAATCAGTCCGCCCCGCGCACCCATTTCGATGCTCATATTGCAGACCGTCATACGGGCTTCCATGCTCAGGCTGCGAATGGCGCTACCAGCATATTCGACGAAGTATCCGGTCCCACCGGAAGCAGAAATCTTCGAAATGATGTAAAGGATGATGTCTTTGGCCGTTACACCTTCTTTCAGTTCGCCCTCCACTACAATCCGCATGCGCTTGGGTTTCATTTTCAACACGCATTGCGTGGCCATCACCTGCTCGACTTCACTGGTGCCAATGCCGAAGGCGATGTTACCGAGGGCACCGTGCGTTGAGGTATGGCTGTCGCCACAGACAATCGTCATACCCGGCTGGGTGATGCCCAATTCCGGTCCGATGACGTGGACGATGCCCTGATAAGGATGGCCCAGCCCATAAAGTTCCAGCCCAAATTCATCGCAGTTTTTCACCAGGGTTTCCACCTGCAAAGCCGAAAGTGGTTCCCGTATGGGCAGATGCTGGTTTTCGGTGGGTACATTGTGGTCAGCCGTGGCGATGGTTTGTTTGGGCCGAAAGACCGGAATGCCCCGCTTGCGCAAGCCGGAAAAAGCCTGCGGACTGGTCACTTCGTGAATGAAGTGCCGGTCGATGTATAAGACGTCCGGGCCACCTTCGGTTTTGGCGACCACGTGGGCGTCCCAGATTTTATCGAATAAGGTTTTTGACATGAGGAAAGAATGATGGATAAGAATGATTTGAGTGGGTACTTGGAACATCCCCTTTCGCCTAACGCCCCTTCAAAGGGGCTGGCGAGTTGCCTGTTAGCCCCTTTAAAGGGGCGTCAAAACTGAGGGGGATGTCAAACCTTCGCCAGCGCATCCAGATACGCCTTCGCGGTAGCATGAACCGTATCTGTATCAGAGCCAAACCCATAATGAAACACCCCATCGGCTGAAATCTGGATATGGACCTTGGCCGCGTCATCGCTGCCGCCGGTAATTGCCTGGACCAGATACTCTTCCAGCTTGACATTCAGCCCCATGATGCCGTCAATTGCTTTGATCAAGGCATCAACCGGACCATTACCGGAGGCTTCGTTATAGCTCATGCGGCCATTGCGATTGATTTCCACCTGCGCCTTGGCGGGTTTTTCGCTGCCACAGACAATTTCCAGAGAACTCAGCTCAAGGACTCTTTTGCCATGCTCAACGCCCATCAAATCCAGCAAATCTTCGTCATAGATCTCCTTCTTCTGATCAGCCAGGAGCAAAAAGGCTTCATAGGTTTTGCCCAGATCTTCTTTGCTCAGGCTGATGCCCAATTTATCCAGACGATGGCTCAAAGCGGCTCTACCGGAACGCGCGGTGAGAATGATCTGAGATTCAGGGATGCCTACGGCTTGCGGATCGATGATCTCATAGTTTTCGCGGTTCTTCAACACCCCATCCTGGTGAATGCCCGATGAATGGGCAAAGGCATTGCGGCCGACGATGGCTTTATTGGGTTGAACCGGCATACGCATCAGACGAGTGATCATGCGACTCATCGGATAGATCCGCTTGATATCGATATTGGTGTCGAGTTCCAGACTTTCACGGTGGCTACGCAGCACCATGACTGCTTCTTCCAGAGACGTATTGCCGGCGCGTTCACCGATGCCATTGACGGTTACCTCCATTTGGCGGGCACCATTGGCCAGTCCGGCAATGGTATTGGCCGTCGCCATGCCCAGATCATTATGACAATGAACAGAAAGGATGGCTTTGTCGACATTGGCAACATGTTCCATCAAATATTTGATGCGGGCACCATATTGTTCCGGCAGGCAGTAGCCGGTGGTATCAGGAATGTTCACCACGGTTGCGCCCGCGCCAATTACCGCTTCAACCATACGGGCCAGAAAGGCGACATCGGCTCTCCCAGCATCTTCACAATAAAATTCTACATCCTCCACATAACGCTTGGCATACTTGGTGGCACGGATGGCTCGCTCAATGATGTCATCACGGGTGGTTTTGAGCTTCTGAACAATGTGGATGTCTGAAGAACCGATCCCAGTGTGAATACGCTTCCTTTTGGCGTATTGTAGCGCCTCGGCTGCACAATCAATGTCTTTCTCTACGGCCCGGGTGAGAGCACAGATCACGGGCTCAGACACGGCCTTGGAAACTTCTACTACTGATTGAAAATCACCGGGACTGGAAATCGGGAATCCAGCTTCGATGATATCAACCCCTAGTCGTTCCAGTTCACGCGCGACTTCGATTTTCTCGACAGTGTTCAACTGACAACCCGGAACCTGCTCGCCGTCCCGGAGACTGGTGTCAAAGACAAAAACACGATTGCTCATGATACAAGGGGATTGTAAGTATTGTGAAAGATGAAATGTCGTGA
>JBCBZF010001043.1:0-2576 GCA_039815525.1 Bacteroidota bacterium
CGAAAGTCGCCCTCCTTACGGTGACGATGGAGACCACTTTTGTAAGCCACAACCCATGGATGTCTTCGAAAAAGTCGTGGAAATTCTCGCAGAAGCCGAACCTTATCGTTTTGAAAACAGTTAATAAAATAAGAACTTAACGAACAGTAGTTAGCCTATTTTCATGAGTCATCAATTTTTTTCAGAAGAACACCTGCTTTTCCGTGAAGGATTCCGTGCATTTCTCCAAAAGGAGGTTGTGCCACATATTGACAAGTGGGAGAAAGAGGGGACAATAGAGCGTTTCATCTGGGAGAAATTTGGTGAAATGGGATACTTTGGCCTCAACTATCCGGAAGCTTATGGTGGAATGGACCTTGATCTTTTCTACACCGTCATTTTTCTGGAAGAAATGCAACGGGTGAATTCTGGTGGTTTTGCGGCTGCGATGTGGGCCCACACTTATCTGGCGATGACCCACCTTAATGCAGAAGGGAGTGCGTTCATCAAGGAAAAATATTTGGCTCCTAGTATCAGTGGCCACAAAATAGGTTGCTTGTGTATTACTGAGCCATCAGCCGGATCTGATGTTGCCGGGATGCGGACCACGGCTGTGCGTGATGGCGATGAATATGTGATCAATGGATCAAAGACTTTCATCACCAATGGTGTCTACAGTGACTATCTGGTGGTTTCAGCCAAAACGGATCCTGAAGCGGGCAATAAAGGTCTGAGTATCTTTGTCGTAGACCGTGAAACCAAAGGCGTTAGCGCCACCAAACTTGATAAACTAGGCTGGCGCGCATCAGATACGGGTGAAATCGCTTTTGATGATGTTCGTATCCCGACTGAAAATCTCCTTGGGCAGGAAGGCATGGGCTTCCCATACCTGATGCAGCACCTGGCCCTGGAACGTCTCATCATGGGGGTGAATGCCCACGCGAGAGCTGAGTATGCCCTCGAATATGTTCTTGGTTATATGTCTGAGCGCAAAGCTTTCGGCAAAACCATCGACCGCTTCCAGGCCTTGCGTCATCGCATTGCCCAAATGGGCAGTGAAGTGGAAATGCACAAAATCTTTAACTACAACATCATCTCGCGCCTGAATGCCGGTGAGTATGTGGTGAAAGAAGCCAGTATGTCAAAACTATTGTCCACTCAGATGGCAGACCGCGTGATGTATGAAGCGCTGCAAATGCTGGGAGGCTATGGTTATATGGAAGAATATCCTTTAGCGAGAATGTTTCGGGATAGCCGTCTGGGACCGATTGGTGGTGGAACTTCTGAAATTCTGAAGGAGGTAATTGCCAAAATGCTCATAGATAAGAAACAATATCAGCCCGTTACGACCGGGCACTGATAAACGATATGCCCCCTTAAAATCAGCAGAGCCCCCTTCCTGGGATAGGCTCTGCTTTTTATTTTATGTGCTGCGCATGATTTGCTGCGCTACTTCCAGCCCTCTTTCTACTGCACCGTCCATGTAACCAGGGAAAGATATTGCTGTTTCTGAGCCGGAAAGATAAAAGCTATTCTGATACAAAGGTTCCCGAAAAATGGCTTCGCCATTGAATTGAT
This sequence comes from Bacteroidota bacterium, assembly GCA_039815525.1. Classification (GTDB taxonomy): domain Bacteria; phylum Bacteroidota; class Bacteroidia; order J057; family J057; genus JBCAWW01. The sequence goes on from JBCBZF010001043.1 coordinate 1,558, forward strand.
GGGGCAGGATAGGGGCATCATAGGGCACAAATGTAAAGGGCTCTTCCCGCCAGACACATTCGTGATAGCTTGCAGCATGGATGGCTTGTGAACCATAATATTTTTCCAACTGGTCAAGCGCAAGCTTGCGTCGTTCAGGAAGGCTGGTTGCATGAAATGCTCCGTTCATGAAACCTTTCAAGGCAAAGCCATCCTCTGATGTATGATCATACATCTCTGTGATTGGACCCACATTGCTGGCGATGGTCCCGCTGTTCTTGCCTTTTCGCCAAAAAGCTTCTGGAAAGGATAGGCCTACCTTAATGGATTCTCCCATCCAGGTATGTGTTTGTTGGGCAACATCCAGCAAGGCGGACGGTAGGCTGGGAGAGAAGTCAATGTTGCTCACCAGCAGTTTGGGAGGTAAGGTAGAAATGATGAGATCGCTCCGAAAGCGATCCTGGTCCGTTTTGACCTTCCAGCCCTTTTCAGAATATACCAGTTCACTGACGCGCTGCTGATAGTTTATTGTGACATGATCCAGACTTGCCAGCAAAGATTCAATCAGCCGGATGCTGCCTCCTTTGATACGGAAGCTTGGGTCTTCATTGGGGGGCAAGTCGACCAGTTGTGGCGGGCTGGTCGAAATGGGCTCGAAAATAGCATGCGCTCCCAGAAATTGGGGTTCAATCCCCAATTCTAATTCTTGCAAGAGTGTATTTAAGTGTCGGTGTTTTTGGCCAAGCCAGGTGGCACCCATCTCAATACGGGTAGCATTTTCCGTCTGGATGGTATGAATCCGGCCACCCGGTCTGGTCCGTGCTTCCAGAATACGGATGCTCAAGCCAGATTGGCGGAGATAGTAAGCGGTTACCAGTCCGCATAAGCCAGCACCCAGGATCAAAATATCAGTGTGAGATTGTTCTGCATTCATTCTGTGTCAAAATACATCAATGATCATGAAGAAAAGAAACCGATCGCGTGTGTAAGAAATTTTGTGAATTGCCAAACAAGTTTTCGATGAATGATCAAATAATCCC
>JBCBZF010000253.1:0-7424 GCA_039815525.1 Bacteroidota bacterium
AATGCGCGGATCATGATCACGACATGACTGATAAAACCTTTAATGCGGAACTCTTCACTGAAACTTAACTAAAAGCGATGGATGATGTTGCCCAGCATTTTGAAGAAATGCGCACCAGAGCCATGATCAACCTCAGCCACGAAGAGGCAGGCTGGATGGAAAACCATGAAGAACGTGAACTCATAAGCTACCAGAAATATGCCTTTTTGTTGAAGGGGATTTAGAAAGTAATGGGACTGTCATCTAGGTCGATGAAACAACAGATCCCTCAGATTATTCATTCAAAATCATAAGATTACGCTGCTGCCACAATGCTGATGCATTGTCGGGAAACTGATGTACCGACACAGGCTGTTGAGTCTGTATCGGAAGGGAAAACCATATCAAAACTTTTACCTGAACATGAAAAGCATCGAAGTAACCGCAATCGAAATCAACTGGCAGGAGCAAGATCTGGTCAAAAGACACTATGCCGAGCATGTATTGCATCAGGCGCTCAGTCGAAAACAGCTGGGCTATTGTGATGGGGGCGGAATGGCCCTGAAACATCCTCTGATGACAACTTTCTTTTTCGTTCAAAGCCACTTGATTCGTCAGGCACGCCGCATTCTGGAAGCCCAGCTCAAGCTGGAAGGGCGTTATCTGGCGGGCTACCAAATCTTGCAGGGCAGTCGCCAATGGATCCCCTGCGAGCAGTTTAAGCACAATCTATTGCCAATACAGGCACAATCATGAAATCCGGTCCTTCGGGACCGGAAAGATATCCGCAGGCCATGGATGGAGCCGGTTTAACCGCGCCTCCTTCCAATACCCTGCGATAAGAATGCATTTGGTTTAATTACATTTTTAGTCGTCTCTGTTCGTTCTTTGGTTGCAAAAAAGAGGCTGTCTCACAAAGGGCAGCCTCTCACATTTTGGACTGTCTACTGTTTATGGCAATATTCAGAATATGTTCTCGCAGACTTTCAATTGAACCAACAAAATCTGGTCCCATCACGATCCAGGAGACCCAATTGTGATTTCCTGCTCAACTCCAATCATCCTACCTCTGATAATCAGGTTTACACCCTGGCCGAAACAGGACTGGTGGGCTATCAGGGTGGTAGTTTGAGCAGTTCGCTGTTTCAGCGGCTCAAGGCAGTTCAGGTTGAGGCGAAAAGGCCTACCGCAGCAGGCTCCCATGCAGACAATATTCATTGACCCTTAACATCTCTTCAAAACTGGGGATGTGTACATCCATGGGGATCTTGACCAGACGTGTATCATCCTTCTCAAAAGGCGGAGAAACTTTTGACTGAAACATCAGGCCCCACAATTGCGGACTACAACTGTAGAGAATTCTTTCTGGTTCGAAGGTTTCCTCCCAGAGTGTCAGGCGCTCGTTGATCTCTTCAAAAAAGCGTACGGTATTGGCAAGACGGATGCGAGAACCGGCCTTGGACTTTCCGCGTGTATTGAGATAGGTGATCTGAGATTTACCGCGCTTGTGGCGCTTCATGTACTTTTTGATCACTTTGTGGTGAAGGACTTCTCCTTCTTCGAAATAACCCAGCGCGGCTGCACCCGCTTGTATGATGGCGATGACATAGGGGCGAGGTTCTTCCTCCTGATCGATCAGATAAGTACTCAGATCAAAGGCCTCTGAAATGGCCGGCATGGGCAAAGGAAGTCGAAAGCGCCAAATGGGGCTTCGATCAGTTGTTTGTAGAAAAAGTTTATGCTTTTTGCTGTCTACTTCTAGTCTTTGCCCCGCTTCCACCTCTACTTCTCGTAGGAAATCAAGACTTTCTTCATACGACAACAGATCTTCCATGCTGCAAGTTAGGCATTCTTAAGTGCTTCCAATTTGGTCAACCAACTCTTCCGCCTGAGCCACGGCTTTGAGCGCCCGCATCAGCCGATAACAAAAGAGGACCAGCACCAATTCTGCATTGATTGCCACTGAGGCTACAAAGAGATGCCCATCCCGATGACTAAACCAACCATCTTCGATCAGATACATTCCCAGGAGTACACTTGTGAGATGAAGGGGAAATATGATCAACAATACTTCCCAGAGACTTCTTTCTAAAAAACGCTTTTGAAAGAGGAGGAATACGGGGACAGTAAAAAAAAGAGTGTGGAGAAATGAGACGAAAAATGCAAGGAGGGAACCAATCGATAAGACCAGGATGACTTCATCTTTTTTGAAATCTCCAATATTGAGCAAATTGAAAACAATTGGCCCGGAAAAGAAACAGACAAGACAACTCATCAATCCATGCTGAATGGCTTTGGGAAAAAACGCTTGCCACTTCATCTCGCAATTGCTTTGGGAGAAATCTGGTGTTTCATGACATCTTTTTTCACCTGCCTGCAAAAGATAAACAATACCGACGCAGCATTTCCCATTACTGCCAGCGAAAAGGATGTTACCTCCCAATTATCAAACCAGCCGCCACGCATGAAATACATACTCAAAATAATGCTGCCAATCTGAATCGGCAGCAATCCTACAAACATCCCCATCACACTTTGCTGCGCCAGATGCTCTCTGAACAAGCCGGAAATGGGAAGGGTAAACAAGAGGGTATGGACCCAGGCTACTCCGAAGGATATGATGCTGCCGATCAGAAAAATCAAAAAGCATTCACCCAAAGACCACATTCCGATATTGAAGAGGATAAAGAGTATGGGACCTGAAGCTGCGGCGAGTAGACTGCTGATCAGGCTGTGGAGGACACCTTGCTTAATGAAGTTGCGGATGTGAGTCATTTGTGTCATTTCCTGTTTTATTGCTTAAATAGATCTGTGCCGGAGTCTCACCGTGAATGTCCAGAGCACCAGATGAAAGTTGAATACACTGGCAAAGAAAAATGTATGGAAAGTAGGATGTCCGAAATGCTCCTGAAAAAGCACCCACGGAAAGCCCACAACAACGGCCAGGTGAAAGCCATACATCTGTCCGAAGATGTAGATGGCTGCGTGGCGTCGGAAAGATTGTCGGAACAGGCCGGCAATCGGAATCATGACGACAATGGCATAAGCAGTACTCAGGACAAAGCTGGTTGGGAGACCAAACAGCAAACTTTCCATGGGATCGCTGATGAGTAAGCCGATACTTTTTTCCCGTTCCCATTGAATCTTGTCTCCAATCAACACCGCAATGGGGCCACTCCAGGCTGATATCGTTGCTGCGGAGAAAGCGGCATAGAGACTGGTTTTGAGAAAGGCTGCCCACTTCATTTTTCCTGTAAATACCGGACGGCCTTCGCCTCTGCCCAATTCCATGAAAGCCAGGTATAACTGGATTGCTCGCCGAGGAAGGCATCTGCTTTTTCTTCCAAAGCATGGCGATAGAGGAAAAACTTTTCTTGTTGGCCTTTTGCAGAAAGCCTGGCTTCGGCCTGGTCTACATTCTCTATCAACAAAGGCAGGGTTTTATCAGAAAGGGAAAGCAAAAATACTGTGTCGAGGCTGCTGCTGTAGGAACGGGTGAGATTGTGTTTGGCGATGAAACTGTCCCAGTTGACAAGGGCAAGACAGATGGCAATGGCATAAACCGCCCAGCCATTGGTGCGGAAGAGATAGAACATGGACATACGGTCGCGGATCTTCAGGAAAAGCGTGGCCAGACCGAAGAGGGTAAGCAATAGAAAAAAGAAAACACCAATTCGCTTATAAGCCAATCCATGGTAGGTGATATAGTGGACATTCCGCAGGCCGACTGAAATCACCAGAATGACGTTCTGAACAATCCAGGTATAGCTCAGCCATTTGAGTGTTCGGTTTTGCTTGAAAAAATTGAGATTGCCCCGGAAATAGTACAACATGATGCCCATCGACAGCAGAATGCTGAATATCAAAAGCCAGGTGCCTTCATGGACAAATTGTCGCAGACTCATTTCATCTGGTTTCTGAAAATCAATCCAGATCCAGCGAATGTCAATCAGGTTGTTGATTAGCAAAAGAACATTGACGAGGGCCACCAGAAGGAAAGCCGTCTGATATTCTTTTTTCAATCCCAACAATGGAAAACGGACTCTTTTCTGCCGCCGCAATCGGCTGAGTTGATTCCCCTGCGCCAGATCATGCTGTAACAATCCCTGAACGTTTTGTGCATAGAGTAAGCCAAAACATAGGAAGAGCCCCAGTATGAAGAAGCCGCTTCGGAGCAGGGAAAACTGCCCCAGCCAGAGCCCCAGTTCGTGGGTTAGTATGCTGCTGAACAAGGCAAAGCGCGGATTGGCAAAGAAGAAAATGAAGAAGAAAACCACCAAGGCAAGTACTGGCCACAAAGACACCCGTAAGACAGCCTGAAGTTTTTGCATGCCCGGCGCATGCTTTTTCACCCATTCAAATTGCTTCATGAAATTGAGGCTGGCAAGGATCAGATTGCTGATTCCATTGGCGAAACCGTGGAAGACCGTCCGCAGGGCGGGTTGGTGAGCAAAACCCACAAACAGGAGCATGGACAGTATGTGTACCACCACAGCAGTATCTGAATGGTGAAGGACGACCAGACCTCCTGTCAGTAAGCTACCCAGCCCGGATAGCCAAACCGCAGGGGTCCGAATGGCATTTTTCTCAAGTAATAGGAGCGCTGCCATGATCAGGAATGAAAAAACGGGAAGATTGATCCCAACTTTTTCCTGCCAGAAGATCAGGTTGAATAAGACAGCAAGCCCAATGGTGCAAGCAAGGCGGATACTGTATGGGGATTCCATGAAAGTATAATTTTTTGCAATGTACTTTGTAAAACAAAGTTAAGGTTATTTTGGTTACGTATAAAGGAAAAAAATGGTTGCCTGAATCTGTATATTGCCTTCACATGAGAGGATTGAGCCTGATTTTAATATGCCTTTTGGTGCTATCAGCACAAGCTGCTAATTGTGATTGCGAAGTACCAGCAAGCGATGAAGCGGCTTTGGAACAGGCGGATGTTGCCGTGGCCGGGCGAGTGGTATTTGTCAATACCAATTGGATGTCAGGCGGGATGAAGTATTCTTTTCAGGTAGAGAAAAGCTGGAAACGAAGTGTCGATAAGCTTTTGATTGTCAATAGTCCATTTTCCCAGGAGTGTGGCCAAAGCTTTGAAGATGGACAGCGATATTTGTTGTTTGCGAACAAAAAGTTTGGCTTCAAAACCAATGCCTGTGCGGGCTCCCGTCTGCTAACTAAGCAGGAGGAACCATTCCCCAATCAGACCAGTTTTGCGCCACAACGCTCGGCCATGGCAGGTATCATGCTCTGGACAATTGTTGGAATCTGCGTCTTTGCTTCTTCGGTTCTCGCTTTTGTGGTCCTGCGAAAAAAGATCAATCCTTCCCTAAGAAAGAAAATAGACCCCCAAATATGAGTCACCCTGCTGAAAAGGTTAAAATTGAAGAAGGCTGGAAAAAAGCCCTCTGGAATGAATTTGATAAGCCATATTTTCACCAATTGAAGGCTTTCCTTTTACAGGAAAAGCAATCGGGCATGACCATTTTTCCACCTGGGGCCGAAATCTTCAATGCGTTTAATCAAACTCCTTTTGACCAGGTCAAAGCAGTGATCATTGGACAAGATCCATATCACGGACCAGGACAGGCCCATGGATTGTGCTTTTCTGTCAAAGAAGGGGTCAGGGTGCCACCTTCCCTGAAGAATATCTACAAAGAACTGGCAGAAGATATCCCCGATTTCAGCATTCCGGCTCATGGAAATCTTTTGTCCTGGGCCCAACAGGGCGTATTGATGCTCAACGCCATGCTGACAGTGCGTGCCCATCAGGCAGGCTCCCACAAAGGGCGGGGATGGGAAACCTTCACATCCACTGCTATTCAGAAACTCAATGAACAAAAGGAAGGACTTGTCTTTTTGTTGTGGGGGAAATATGCGCAGGAGAAAGGAGCGGTAATAGACCCGGGCCGCCATCATGTCCTGAAGGCCGCACACCCCTCGCCTTTTGCGGCTCATAATGGGTTTTTCGGTTGTAAGCATTTCTCCCAAACCAATCAGATCCTACAATCTCAAGGGAAAGATCCAATCAATTGGCAGATATGAAAAAGTATTTTTTTCTGTTTCTGTGCGGTTTATTGGCCTGCCAACCCTCTTATGAGACCAATGATTTTGACATGGAGTGGCTCAGTCATATCTGGGAGCAGCACAGCGAAAATGGGAAGACTGGTGAAGCCTGGGCTCAGATCAATTCGACTGAGTGGAAAGGCATTGGGTATATGGTCGCTGAGGGCGATACCTTATTTGTCGAAAACCTGCGTATCAGGAAGAAAGATGATGTGATGAAATTGTATGCGAGCGTTCCTTCCCAAAACGATGGAAAGACCATTGTCTTTTCAGAAGCAAAGCGCCAACCGGACACCCTCAGTTTTGTCAATCCCTCCCACGATTTTCCGCAGAAAATCACTTATATCAGATTGTCTGATACGGAGCTAAAGACAGTGGTCGAGGGGCCGGTCGACGGGGAATGGAAAACCAATACTGCACGTTTTACGCGTCAGTAAGGATTCACGCTACGCGCTTGCTGCCAATGATCCTGCATGCAATCTGCAGAGCTTAAGCGTATCATAATCCACACCAAGGGTTTCATGCGCGACTTTCAGACCCGAATTGCCACTCTGCGCAAAGTATTTCTGCACTTTATGCAAGACTTTCTGGTCTACGGTTTCTTCAATCCAACTGCTTAGATCAATTTCACCGGCTTGATGAAGATTGCTGAGATAATTGCGAACCGTACTGGCCTGAAGTTTCCGGATTTTGGCGATCGCCTCCGGCCCTTTTCCTTCGATGAACAATCGCTTGACCATCCGATGACTGGGTGAAGCCGCTTTGGTATAAACCCCTGTCAGAGCGTCTTCTTCTTTCTGTCCTTCGATTTCTTTCACCGCAGTCAGGACTTCCTTGCGGCAGCCAATGGGCATGTCAGTCAGGGCCGGAATGGCGGTCAACTCAGCTTCAGTCTGCGGCATGATCTCGATGATGCACTGAATCCCATAATTGTTGAAAAACTGATAGGGTTCCTGCTCGGTTTGACTGGCGAGTTCTTTGCGGATCTCCCGCAACTTGAGCATCAGTTTCATTTCATACCAGGGCATGCGCAACTGTTTTTCGGATACCTCAAGATCCTGCGGATCTCCCAGAAACTTTTCGCCCTTGGCACTGACTTTCAGCGTGCCATAACTTTGATTGGCGACTTCGAGAAAGTCTTCACGCACCAAAAAACTGATCAGATTGTTGATTTTGCCAAAATGTACATCGGCCAACACGCCAAATGTCTCCATCTCGCTGTGAAAATCTTTTCGCAAACCGAATGTCACATCACCTTGCAAAAGTTGATTGAGATAGCCCATGCTGTAGGGCTTTTCCAATAAGAGAACGGTTTTCAGAATTTGCACCGCTTCGGGTGCGACATTGACCTGTGCATCGGCCTGATAATTTGTCGTTTC
>JBCBZF010000048.1:0-13396 GCA_039815525.1 Bacteroidota bacterium
CGCAACCGGATGCGAGCCCGTCAGGTCTCTGATCTCGGCTGGACCCTGATTCGCTTTTTTCTTGCCTATACTTTTGTCAATTATGGCATGGCCAAAGTGATTGATATGCAGTTTGCCGGGCGACTTTCTTCCCTTGATACGCCGATCGTTGAGATGCGTCCCATGAGTGTGGCCTGGAGTTTCTTTGGCTACACCTATGGCTACCAGGCTTTCGTTGGGTGGAGTCAGCTGGCGGCGGCTTTTTTGATTTGCTTTCGTCGCACCTCCACGCTGGGAGCGGTGTTGCTGCTAACGGTCATCAGCAACATTGTTCTGGTCAATTTCTACTATGATGTTTGCGTCAAACTCAATTCCAGTATCTATCTGGCCATGACAATCTGGGTATTGCTAACCGATTTTCCGCGGCTGTTGCGTTTTTTTCTACTCAATGAAACCGCCGGGCCGAGGAGCTATCCGACATTTTTTTCTCAACAACAATACCAGCGTCTGGCACACTATGCGACTTTTCCAATCGTCGCACTGGTGTTGCTCTATCCCGTCTGGGATACCTGGTCAGTCGCAAATGAGTACAACATTGGAGAACGCAATGCAGTTTTTGGCGCCTGGGAAGTCACGGATTGGTATACTGTGGCGGGAGATAGCACGAAAGCCCCCAGGACAGAATGGGAAAAAATCTATTTTGAGATGGGGGATTGGGGCGCGGTCAAAAAAGCAGACGATAAACAGTTTTATTTCTGGCTTGAATTAGATGAGGCGCGAAACGGGCTGTATCTCAAATCCAGCCCTGATGATTCTTCCAATTACTTTAGCGGTCGATTTGATAAGATTGCCGAAGATTCCATGCATGTTCGTGGTATCCTGAATCCCGATAGCCTATTCCATGATAGTCTGTCCATTCGCCTGCGTCTGTTAAAGAATTATGATCTGCGGAAAGAGTAAGCGCTGGTCTCCATTCCTCAATCCAACAATATGAAAGTTGTATCTCTTCTCATTGGGCTATTGAGCATCTGCTGTGCTTTGCCTGCTCAGGAAGTCATTTCGATCGGCCATAAACAAAGCCTGGCATCCAACATCCTGCAGGAAGAACGTGAAATCTGGGTCTACACCCCGCCGGAATACGAAAGTGGCGACACAAAATTTCCTGTGATGTATCTCCTGGATGGGGATGGAAATTTTCATCATACCACCGGGCTGATGAATTTTCTCCAGCGCGAAAACCGTATGCCACCCATGATTGTGATTGCAGTCCTCAATACCAATCGTACCCGCGATTTGACACCGAAAGCCAGTGGAGGGGATGCGATACGCTTCCCGGATGGAGGAGGCGCGGATCAGTTTTTGGCTTTCATGGCAGATGAGTTGTTCCCTTTTGTCGAAAAGACCTATCGTACCCAGCCCTATCGTTTGCTGGTGGGGCATTCCTTTGGAGGCTTATTTGCGGCGCATACCATCCTCAATCGTCCGGAATTGTTCAATGCCTACATCGCCATCAGCCCCAGTCTCTGGTGGGACAATCAGGAGCAGGCAAAACGATCCGATGCATTTTTTAAGGATCATCAGGACCTCAAAGGCCATTTTTTCATGACCATGGGCAATGAAGGGGGTGATATGCTGGGAGGTGCCTGGCGTTTTGCTGCTTCTTTAGAGGAACACGCAGGAGAACATCTTAAGTGGGATTTTGTGGTGATGGAAACGGAAACTCATGGTAGCATTCCCCATCGCAGTACTTATCAGGGGCTGGAATTCATATTCAAAGACTGGTTCATCGAAGATCCTGCCCGGATGCTGGAAGAGGGAGGACTGCTTGCCTTTCAGGATCATTACCGTAAGTTGTCGGCCCAGATGGGCTATGAAGTCAAAGTGCCGGAGCAAATGACCAATCAGGCAGGTTATCATTTTTTGCGAAAAAATGAATTTGACAAAGCCATTGATGCCTTTGCACAGAATGTTAAAGACTATCCCAGTTCTGCCAATGTTCATGACAGTGCCGGAGATGGCTATTTTGCCAAAGGTGATTATCAAAAGGCCAAAAAGCATTATGCCAAAGCGGTGGACCTGGCAAAAAAACAAATGGATGATCGATTAGAGGCATATGAAAAAAATCTGGAGAAGGTGAAGCAAAAGTTGAAGAATAAATAAACGGGATTGTGAAAACGCTTTGCGATCCAGCTCCGCTATATTGCTTTCATGAAATACAAATGGCTTGACATCGCGCGAGAATTACAGGCAATTGCCCAGGAAGGACTGACCTACACTGAAGGAGGCTTCGACCGGATTCGTTACCAACGCCTGCGACGCATTTCCACGGAAATCATGCGGGACTTTACGGATACAGAGATGGAGAAAGTCATCGAGCTATTTGCCAGTGGCACACGCTATCCGACCCCCAAGGTCGACATCCGTGCCGCTGTATTTCGGGATGAGAAAATCCTCATGGTCCGGGAAGAAGACAATGGCCGCTGGTCCTTGCCAGGAGGCTGGGCGGACATTGGCCTGACACCATCTGAAAACGCGGTGAAGGAAGTGCATGAAGAAACCGGATTGGAAGTGCGACCGGTACGACTGATTGCGGTTTGGGACAAAAAAATGCACCCCCATCCGCCAGAACCGGACTATGCCTATAAGTTTTGCATCCTGTGTGAAGAAATGGGCGGAGAGCTGCGAACCAGTATCGAAACCTCTGCGGTGGATTTTTTTGGAGAAGATGCTTTACCAGAACTCTCAGACAATCGCAATACAGAAGGACAGATTCGATTTGCCTTTCAGAGTGCACGAGAGGACTTGAATGCGGTGGTTGATTAACAGGGAATTACTTCAATTCGAAGCTGCTTAGCTCAATGACTTCGTGTGGTAGATCAGGAATTTGACAAAGCCTGAGAGCAGGAAAGGCTTCAGTTTCGGTACCAGACATCACGAAGACTTGTTCTGGATTTTGATCAATTGCCTCCTGAATGAAGCTTTGTTGACTTTTTGACGGGATAAAGCCGTAGCGAAGATTCACATCGTCAAGGGTTGCGAATACCCAGGCATCGGTTTCACAGGCTTTGAAATCAAATGTAACTTCTGTTTTTCTCGCCAGAGAATTTACATCTGGTTTGGTACAACTGAGCAGGAGAACTGCAAAAAGGAAGAAGAAAAAGCCTTGGTGTTTCATGAGATATTTTTCCTGAAAACGCAGACAATGCTATCTATGCTGCATCAGCCCGGTGTTTTGGTGCCTTTCAGTAACAAATCAATGCTTTTCTCTAAACGCCGTATACGGGTTTCCTCCCGTTTGGCAGAAGTGATCCAGCGGACGTATTCTTTGCGGTGCGTATAAGATAAAGAGTCAAAAAATATTTTTGCCTCCGGAAATGCCGCAAATTTCTCTTGTAAGACTGTGGGGATCTCGACCACACGCGGGCCTGTGTCCTTTTCCAGCTCCACCAAAACTGTATCACCAACCTTTTTGTTGAGTTTGGCCCGGATGTCTTTGCGAATGATGAGGATGTGGCAGCCGGTCCCCATATTGGCGATAGACCCGCGATAAGGAATGCCATCAAAATGTGCAATGACCTTGACCTGACCTTTGGTACCAAAGACTTCCTCTACCGAAAAGGGAATGTCGACATAGGCCGAATTCTTGAATTTCGGATTGGTCAGCATGGTGGCTTCGAATTGATGTTTCATTGAGAAAAGAATGGCGCCTCTGTGTTTCCAGGTGCGAAAATAATGCACGCAAATACACAAAGGCGCGGAGAATGAGATATCGAAGTATGATTCGGTCAAACCAATAATTCCCGCTCGCTGTCAGCGATGGTGATGACCCGCTCGTCTTTCAGACGTGTGGCAAGTCCCTTGGTCTTGACCAATTCGTAGGCAAAGAAATATTGCAGGGTCCGTAGCTTACTTTCGAGGAAAGTCAGTTCGTCGCCAGTTGGCGCATCATTGGCCAGCTTGCCAGCGGCAACCACCCCTTGCTTAAGCCATTGCCAGGCAATTACGTTGAGACTAAACATCTCCATGAAGAGATTGGCATCAGAGGCAAAGCGTTCCTGATCGCCACTCATGGCGACCCCGATCAAATGTTGCATCACATCATTGACCCGCGCCAATTCTTTACCCAATTGTTCAGCGTATGGCTTCAGGCTGTCAAAGGCCATCGCCTGACCGATGGTCCCCTGGATGTTTTCTGCCAGTAATTTGACTGCCTGTCCTTCATTCATCATCACCTTTCTTCCCAGTAGATCCAAAGATTGTATACCGGTGGTGCCTTCATAAATCGCCGTAATCCGAATGTCGCGGTACAGTTGTTCGAGAGCATAATCTTTCAAAAAGCCGTATCCTCCCAAAACCTGTAAACCATTGCTCACTGCATAAATGCCATATTCAGTTGGGAAGGTTTTGACAATAGGTGTCAGCAATTCGAGCAACAGATGATGCTTCATTTTTTCTTCTCCTTCGGTCACTTTGACCAAATCTTCGAGCTTGGCACATTCCATCACCAGGCTCAAACTGCCTTCTACGACTGCCTTTTGCAAAAAGAGCATGCGGCGTACATCGGCGTGATGGATGATGAGGCTCTTGCTCTCGCTACTTCCCATCCGACGGCCCTGAGAACGTTCGAGCGCATAGCGCAGAGAAGCATAATAAGCTGCTGAAGCGATCGCGGCACCACCGACACCCACACTGATCCGGGCGGCATTCATCATTTGGAACATATAACGCAGACCCTGATGCGGTTTGCCCACCAGATAGCCCCGGCAGTCGCCTTTGTCTCCCATCAACAGATGGGCGGTGGCATAGCCTACCTGTCCCATTTTATGGAAAAGCCCGGCAGTAGTAACATCATTGGGTACCAGATTACCATTCTCATCCGGGCGCATTTTCGGGACCACGAAAAGAGAAATGCCTTTGGTGCCAGCGGGTGCGCCTTCGATCGGGCCAGCATGAGATGCACAACATTGTCCACTGCGTCATGATCGCCGGAAGAAATGAAAATCTTTTGTCCGTCAATCAAATAGTGTCCCTCTGCTGTTTCTTTGGCCGAGGTGACAATGTCCGAAAGCGAACTTCCTGATTCAGGCTCGGTCAAAGCCATGGTCCCTTGCCACTTTCCGGCAAACATATGGGGGACATAGGTATCGATTAGTTCTGGTGATCCGAATGAATAAATCAAACGCGCTGCACCAGAGGTAAGACCGGGATAGCCGACCACTGAGTTGTTGGCAGCTTCGAAAATAAATTCACCGGCAGTGTATAACATGGCCGGCATTTGCATCCCCCCGATATCAAAAGAAGCAGTCGATCCAATCCAGCCACCTTGTCCCATTTCCTGCATGATGGTCCGCATGTGCGGGTGGATGGTGACTTTGCCGTCTTCGTACTGACAACCGAAGCGATCCATTTCCTCGAAGTAGGGAAACATGTGCTTGTCAGCAATCTGTTTAGCTGAATCGATCGTCATGTCGATGGTCGAGCGGTCAAAATGACCAAAGTGCTCATATTGACTCAAGGCCTCGATATGATGAACGTCGAAAAGCATGAAGCGGAGATTGTCCATGCTGGCATATTGGGGGACCGAAGTCAGTTCGGGGACAGTGGTTTGTACTTGCATAAATGGTTCTGTTGAAGGATAAAATGAAGTAGTCTGAGTATCGTTCAGGTCAGCTGAGCGGATTGCTTTGGATACAATCGATGATCACCTGACTGAGTTGTTGGCTTTGGTCTTCCTGCAAAAAATGTCCACCCTGTTCAATGGTGGTATGAGGCTGGTCTTTGGTGCCTGGAATCAGTTTTTGAAAAATCTTGTCTGCGCCTCTGGTAATCGGGTCCTGGTCGCTGAAAGCCGTTAGAAATGGTTTTTCCCACTTCATCAACACCTCCCAGGCTTTGAGATTGGCAGGAATGGCGGGGTCTTCAGCTGAAGCAGGGACCAAAGCGGGAAAGACTCTTGCCCCGGCTTTATAGGTCTCATCAGGGAAAGGCGCATCATAGGCCGCTACTACCTCTGGTGAGAGTTCAGAGACGGTCGCGTTTTGCAGAATTTTCCCAATTGGAAAGATGGGCACTGTTTGGGAAAAGTTTTTCCATTGTTCGAAAGCGGCTGGCATTTTTCCCTGACCATTGGGCAGGAAGGTGTTGGCAGCGATGATGCGGGCAAAGCGATCTGGATGCATGCCGGCCAGTCGCAAGCCAAGCAGACCGCCCCAATCCTGGCAAAAGAGGGTAATATTGGTCAGATTCAGATCCAACAGCCAGGCTTCCAGCCAATCTACATGAGACTGGTAGGTGTAATCAGAGCGCTCGGCCGGTTTATCTGATTTCCCAAAGCCGACGAGATCAGGGGCCAAAACCCGATAGCCTGCTGCTGAGACTGCCGTGATCATGTGGCGGTACAGATATGACCAGGAAGGCTCTCCATGAAGCATCAGGACGGTTTCTGTCGCATGATTGCCTGAATCGACATAATGAATGCGGATGCCTTCTTTGGTGGTAAAATAGTGCGGCTCGAAAGGATAATCGGGTAAGTTGGCGAAGCGCTCTTCCGGAGTGCGAAGAATTTGCATAGGGGAGTAGTGAGTAGGTTGGGAAGAAAATTACAAAAAAAAACCGCCTGAGAGCAATGCTTCAGGCGGTGTGATGTACAGGAAAAGCGTTTACTCCTGTAATACCTCCTCACCAAGTTTGGTGCCATTCATTTTGACGCCGTTGGTGCGGGTTTTGAGTTGCATGGTTGCGTTCAGATCGTAGTTCATGTCTGAGATCTGACGCAGTGATTCCACCTTTTTATGATGCTCAATCCGGCTCAGTAAGTAGTCATAGGGACCACGCTTGGTGATCAATTTGACGAAAACCGGCGAGGTTTCCAGCATGATGAACAAGAGCACAATCAGATTGCTCATCCACCAGATGGAACTGTCTTCTTCTTTCATCATTTCCAACACCTGAATCTTAGCTGGTAAGCCTTTTCCAGAACGCTGGGCGGTAGCCTGCACGCCTGGCAGACTGGTTTCGCGGATAGATTGGCGGTCTGTCAGTGCCCGGGCCAGTTCATCTCGCTGAATCTGGAGGAGTTCAAGTTCTTCCTCAATATTTTGGGTAAACTCTTCTCTGGCACCACGCCGCTCTTTTTCGAGCTTTCTGACAACTTCCTGTTTGGTCGCTAATGCTTCTTTCAGATCTTTATTGATGTTGTAGAGCTTTGTGCTCTGCTCCTGATATTTTTGTGGAAAATTCCATTTGACAAATGCCTTTTTCCCATTTTCATCTTCGCGATATACCTTGGTTGCATAGGTATTCCACAGATAATTCCGGCGTGCTTCATTTGCCTTGATGCGTGGATTATACAGGTTTCCGAGGCTGTCAAGTGTCGTTTTTGCCTTGGTATATTCTTTCGAAACTTCGCCAAAATCAAATGAAGTTGGCTTGCCATCACGTAGCTTTTTATACTGGATACGCAGACTATCTACCCGAGACAGTTGCATGGCCAGAGAATCGATGCCCAATTTGTTGTCCAGATCGCGTCTTGCGGTTCTTTCACGTTGCCCGGTATAGGACAGCAGACTGGCGTCGATCTGATTATGAAACAACTCTACCTCAATCGGTTTGGTAATCACAACGGAGATCAGGACTGCCAGGATCATCCGAGGAAAAGCCAGACCGATTTCATGCCAGGTCTTACCCTCCTTACGGATACTGGAGACAATGTAGCGGTCAAGATTGAAGATCAATGCGCCCCACAAAAATCCAAACGGGATGGCCACCCACCAGCTTTCTGCCAGCGTATAAATGGCAAAAGAGCCCGAAATAACCGCGAGGCATGCCGTCAGAAATATCGTCGCCCCGATTCCTACATATTTGGTATGTTCGGAGGGACAGGCTTCCAGGATGCGCAGGTAGGCGCCTGCACAAGCGAAGAAAAATCGCTTGACCGGCCCCATTTCTTCCGGTCGCTCCTCAAATTCATATGATTGATAGTGATCCATGATTCCCTTCTATTTTGTTTGAGTTTTTCCTTTCATTTTTCCCGTCAACTTCATCCAGATATTGCGGATGGCACGTCTGACACTGGCTTTTTCCATGGCCAATAATTCCTCAGTTAATTCCATTTCCTGTACCCGTTGGATGTGTAGATCACGGAGATGATTTTGATTCAATTGCTGAATCTCCTTTTCCATGTCTTCCAGGCTGGGCATTTCCTGTTTGATTTCTTGATCTTTCAGTTTCATGAGAGGTTGGATTTCAGTACCCGGATACAATAGGTCTTCTTCAATTGGCAGTGGAAACTTCATCAATCTAAAAGTCTGTACCGCCTGACCGGAGTGGCCAATGGCCAGAAGGTGGTACTGGGTAATGGCGCGGGTCGGTTTCACTTTGATGCTGCCGGATACCGGCACTTCCCCAATCTCCTGGTCCAGGATTACCTGGTAAGCATTTTCGACCTCCCAGTACAATTCGACCGGGGCACCCTCAGTTGATAATTCGCTTGACCCACCAAATTCGATGATACGCGGAGCGGGCAATGTGAGTGAGAGACTGGCTTCGACAGTCCCACTGGCGTTTTGAGCCCGCAGGGTATAGGTGCTACTTTGATTGGGAAATACTTCAACGCTGGTGGTCCCACTCACGTCTCCGATTTCAGGCTCAATGGTGATATCCACTGCATTTTTGATATCCCAATGCAGGGTATTGCCTTGTCCGAGACGGATCACATCATTACCAGTGAAAAAATCACTGATTTCTGGTAAAGGCAATGCCAGTTCTACTTCTGCTGTTGCCCGGCCGGAAGCATTCTCTGCGATGAGTGTATAGGTGCCCGGCTGGGTCAGATACGCTTCATGGAAGCTACGACTGCTGACATTGCCTACTTCTGGTTCGATTCGCAGTTTTGCACCATTGTCAACTTCCCAGTGAAAGATGCTGGGATATTCTATCTGAATATTTTTTTCGGTGGTCTGGAAGCTTTGGATCACTGGCGCCGGCAGATGAAATTGCAGGCGACTTTCTCTGCGGCCAAAGGCATTGATGGCTACAATGGTATATTCAGTGGAAGCTTCAGGGAAAATGTCCATCATGCCCTCCGGACTAACCCATTCTTCTCCAGGAAGAATCATCACTTTGTCAGCATGTGCGACATTCCATTGCAGGCGGATCGGTTCGCCCAGACGTATCTGGTCGGTACTGGCCGAAAAATCGATCAACGGAAACTGCTTTCTCCGTTTTTCCCGTATGGGAACGCCGGTCTGCGGTGATGCCGGCTGCATTTCACTGGAAGTAAACATGATGATAGGCTTGCATCCCTGGCATGGGCCAGAAATGATGAAACACAAGAGAACTTGGAGTGAAAAGCTCCGGGAAGGGAGATAGATATGTATTACAAAGCAGGGGTGGCTTTCAACCACATATTAAAGGTATACAATCATCACACCAAAGCAGTCGGTTGATTCCTCAACTGACATTTTTCGCGTATGAATGAATTACGGGAAAGTGAAACGTTATCCCAATACGATGGCGAGGATTCCTACGATTGCGCAGTAAATGCTGAAGTAGTACAGCTTCCCTCGTTTGACCAGACGAATCATGAAGGTACAGGCCAGTAAGCCGGATAAGAACGCCGCCAGAAAACCAGCAACGGCGACACCCGTGTCCAGATCCCAGGCTGCTTCCCCTTTGAGTAAATCCACTCCATCCAGAAAGGCCTGTCCGAAAATGGGGATCAAGACCATGAGAAATGAAAAGTGTGCCGCTTCTTCGCGGTCAACTTTCATGAGGAGGGCAGTGGCGATGGTCGAACCGGAGCGTGAGATACCCGGGACAATGGCAAACATCTGGGCAATGCCAATGATGAGTGCCCGGCCAAAGGTGATGGAACGGTCTGAACTTTTGACCCGCATGGTCAAAAACAGCAAAACCGCAGTTACCAATAAGGCAACCCCAACCAGGGCCAGACGGCCGTTGAAAAGTGCTTCGACTTCGTCTTTGAATCCGAGGCCAACAACTGCCACTGGTACGGCAGACAGAATCAGCATGGCTGCATACTGCAAGGCTTTCTTGTCGCCCCGGAAAATATCCAGAACCAGATTGGCGATGAGATGCCGGAAAACAATGACAGTGCTGAGCGCCGTCGCGATGTGTACGAGAATGGAGAAATCAAGTCCGGCCTCCTGGACGTCCAGAACGGCTTTTCCTAATTCAATGTGTCCACTAGAACTAACAGGCAAGAATTCAGTGAGCCCCTGGATGATGCCCAGGATGATCGCTTTGAGAATATCCATTAATTATCTACAGCTGTGAGTGTATCAGCGTCTTTGGGTTTGTACATGATGGCATAAATTACTTCAATGAAGCCAAGTACAACCACTGGGGGGGCAATGTATAAGGAAATAGAGAACTGTTTTGAGTCAATAAACGGATCCATTGACATGAGCAGAAAGCCCAAACCGATGATACCGATCCCGACTGCAAGCAAAATATAATTCATGCGGGAAAAGGGCAGTTCGACTGGCTCTTCCGGCTGATTCCTTTTGCTGCGGGTTGCGGATTTTTGACGGGCTGGTGCCACTTTTTCGGCCGCGCCTGAGCGGGTCGTAACTTTTCTGCTGGTTGTTTTTTTCTTCGCCATGAATGACTCCAATTGTTGAATACTGCACGCAGCCTACATCAGTTCGTCCAAATTGCGCGCCAGATAACGGTTTACTGCGAAATAACTGCCAAAAAATCCGAGGATCAGGCCAAATAAAACAATTCCGCTTAATAATCCAATCAGCTCAATCTGCGGCAATAATTCTCCATCAAGGTCCATGCTTCGCAGATAATATCCCAGACCCAGCAGGGCCAAAAAGAGCAAAGCTGCCGCCAGCGCGCCTGCCATGCTGCCCTGTTGGAGACCTGTCCAAAGAAACGGCTTGCGAATGAAGGCGTTGGTGGCGCCAATCAATTGCATGCTGCGGATGCTAAGACGCCTCGCAAAGATCGACAGACGGATGGTACCAAAGATCAGATAGAAGGCAATAAAGATCAGCAGAAGCCCAATGCCACCAACCACAAAGGTGATGACTTTGAAATTACGCCTGAGCTTGATCGGCATCTGAGCCGGATAATCAATATCCGATACAAGCAGATTCTGTAATAAGCCTTGCTTAACCTCTGGTAATTGATTCTTGCGGACGACATCCGCTTTCAAGCTCACATTGAACGATGCGGTCAGCGGATTCGCACCATCCATCAGTTCTGCTACATCTTCCCCCGTCCGTGCCATCAGGATTTGGTTGGCTTCTTCTTTGGAAACAAAATCAACCTGATTGACATAAGACTGGGCGGAAAGCCATTGTCCAAAAGAATCAACTGCAAGGGAATCAATGTGATCTTGCAGAAAGACTTTCATCACAATGGACTCTTCAATCCGGGTTGCAAAACGCCCCCCAAAGAGCAACATCGCCGCAAACATACCGACAAAGAACAGGACGAAGGCCATGCTAAACATAGCCGTGAAGTACTGACTGCGCGATCTCTTTCGAAGATATCGCTGGGCGGATTGCGTCGAAGATTGCATTGCCACAAAGATACATCCAAAATCGATCAATGTCATCCGTTGATACACCGCTTTTGGCGATTGGTTCAATGATTGGGAAGAAGGCTGATTGCTTTCAGCCTTCGCATATTCTATCTTCCCGGAATGCTCTACGTCCTCAGTACCTTTGACAGTCCGCGTCTGCGCTACGCGCTGGATCTGGTTCTCCAGCAGATGCTGGGGCTGGAGTGGACGCTGGTCATGGCAGCTGATTATGAGCCAGAAAAGCATGCCCCACTGGTCAATTACACCCAATTGATGTTGGAAGAGGCCATTGACCTCCCGAATAGTGGCTTGCTGTCAAAGGATGTAGTTGAGGAAGTTGATCTCAAAGTCTCACAACAAGGGGGCAAAAGCTGGCTCTTTTTCTATCCGGTCAGTGGGCGTTCCTATCAATTGCCCTATGATGTCTTTTCGGCGGTCTTTTATCTCGCGACTGAGTACGAAAAATATGTGTGGGGGCACAAAGATCAGTACGATCGTGATGATCATTCGGCTTATCCGTCTCAGGAATACGGCCTGAACGAATGGCCATTGGCCCATGTCTATGCCTTTCAATTGGGAGAAGTCCTGCAACAAACATTTAACCTAAGGCCACAACCTCCAATCCCTCAGGACGAAATCACCATCGATGTGGATTTTCCCTGGAAGTACAAACACAAAGGTCTGGTGGTTGAATTGGGAGGATTGGTAAAAGATGTGGTCAAAGGTGGGTGGCATCGTTTGGGAGAAAGGTTTACCGCCCTGTTCAGGGGTAAAGATCCCAACTACACCTTCCCATTGATCCAGGCGTGCTGTTCTCCTGATAAGACGCGCTTTTTCTTCCTCATCGATCGAAACAGTCCCCATGACAGTCGCTTCACACATCACCATCCAGAATATCGTGCGTTGATTCAATCCCTGGCCGAGGCTGGCTATGGCCTGGGCATTCATCCTTCCTTTACCTCATACCTGGATGAAAAAAGATTGCAGACAGAGACTGAGGCGTTGAAAAAGTTGGTTAAAAAGGACATTCTTCATTCCCGACAACACTTTCTTCGTCTGAAATTGCCAGATACCTATCGATATCTGCTGGACATTGGGATAAAGGCAGAGTATTCTCCCTGTCGTTTTCAGGATGGCGGTTTCCCAGCTGGAATGTGTATGCCGTATCCCTGGTTTGATTTAGCGAAAAATGAAGCCACGGAACTGATGCTGCATCCGACCATTGCCATGGACCGGACTTTTCAGCAATACCTTGGCTTGCATGCCACAGAAAGCGTTGAGGCTTTTCGGATTCTTAGACAACGTACCCATCAGTTTGGCGGGACTTTTACCTTTCTTTTTCACAATGATGCGCTGAGTGAATCGGAAGAATGGATTGGCTGGCGGGAGCCTTTGGTGACATTTTTGGGGGAAATAAATGGATAGTCTTTGCGTCTTTGCCCCTTTGCATTCATTATCCTAACTTCCACAATTCATACGCCTCCGATTCAACAACCACATGTTTAGCCTCAATCAACTAAAAGATATTCTCTTCGTCGACATCGAAACCGTGCCGGTGGTCGAAACCTATGATGAACTGCCGGAACGGATGCAGGCTTTATGGGATAAGAAGTCGGCTTTTATGCGGCGACAAGATCCGGAGAAGAGCAGCGCAGACTTTTTTGGCGAAAAAGCGGGTATCTACGCTGAGTTTGCCAAGGTGGCTTGTATTTCCTGCGGCTATTTACAGTTTGATGAGTCCACAACGCCTTCGATTTCCATGAAATCATTTTATGGGGAAGACGAACGACAGGTGTTGGAGGACTTTGGTAAAATGCTGGATAAATACACCGCCGCCAAGCCCAGTCGCAACCTCTGCGC
>JBCBZF010000103.1:0-10311 GCA_039815525.1 Bacteroidota bacterium
CGAGAGGCTTCCGGTTCCCTGACCCACTTTTATCTGTTTCACCTCACTCATCCCAACAACATGATGCAACGTTCATGAAAAAGTTGATTACACCTTTATTGGTGGCCCTACTCGTACTTGCAAACGCTCTCCAGTTATCCGCTCAAAATCTCCGTCCAATTGCCCAAAACAAGGGGGTTTACATTGGCAACATCATTTCCAACGCACATCTGAACAATCCCTCAGGATTTGATGGTAGCCAAGGCAATGACATCCTGGACGATAATTTCAACTATGTGGTATTGGAAAATGCCATGAAAATGAATGCAATGCTGCCGGGAAGTGAGCCGGCCAACATTCACAGCCTGAGTGTTACGCAACTTAAAAACACCTTGAATGCCAGTAACATCACTGACTTCATCAGCATCGCCAATGGCAATAGCAATCAGCGGACCCGTGGCCACGCCATGATCTGGTTTAGTCAGGCACCTGACTGGCTGGAAGACAATGCCCCCAACTGGACCGCCCAGCAGGTCTTTGATTTTAGCCGAAAGTACATTCTTGCTCTGGGTGAGATTGCCGGAAACAACATCGACGAATGGGATGTCCTCAATGAGGCCATCAACACCAGCAGCAGCGGCTGGCGCAATGGAAACAACATCTGGTATCGCAAGGTCAATGACCAAAGTACGACAACTTTTGGCCCGGCCACCTATGAGAATTATTTCAAAATGCTGTTTGTGTGGGCACGGGAAGCCCAACCCAATGCGCGCCTGTATTACAATGACTTTTCCATTGAGAATTTCAGCACCAGCAGTTCTTCCAAAAACCGTTTCATGCGGGAGCAGATGGTGGCGCTAAAAAATGCAGGTGCACCAATTGATGGAGTAGGTTTTCAATCACACTTTATTTTGGATCAAATGGTCAATATCAGCAATGGCCAATTGAACCAAAGCTTCATTGATCAGGTGGAAGCGACCATGGATGATCTGGGTGCAAATGGATTGGAAGTGGCGATTACGGAATTAGATATTCGGATTTGCGATTTGAATGGCGACTGGTTTGACCAGAAAGTTGCCTATCAGGCCATGGTAGAAATGGCACTAGAGCAACCAAACTGCCGCCAATTATTGATTTGGGGCATGCGGGATGAAAACAATTGGGTAGAAACCACCAATCTTTTCCCCAATTGTGAAGATGCGGCACTTTATCATCAAAGTAATTATACCGCCAAACCATCACTTGACGGAGTACGGGATGCCTTATCTTCTTTATCAAATGCCAGCTTTCCGCCCAGCTTCCCGCCTTTGAATCAAGGTGGTGGGGGCAATTCCATCAATTCGGTCAGCGGACCAGCTTCGGTTTCACCAGGGGGTACGGCCAGTGTGAGCGTTGGCTATTCATCGACCGGCAACCACGATGTACAGGCGATCTTCCAACTTTCGCAAGCGCCTTACACCACTTATGGCTCACAAAAAATAGATGTTTCAGCCGGTTCCGGGACCTTAAATTTCTCCATTCCCATTGCTGCAAACACTCCCATCGCCAACAATGCCTACCAATATCAGGTGTTTATCACGCCCAATAATGGCGACTGGAACAATCGCTTTGACAATCAGGAGCAGGGAAATATCAGTGCGACCAATGCCCTCAGCGATGAGATCAATTCCGTCAGCAATCCCGCTTCGGTCCAACAAGGCTCGACTGCTTCTGTCTCTGTCAGCTACAGTGCCTCCACCAATCGGGACATTGTGATCCTCTTTCAATTGGATACATCCCCCTGGACGCAATATGGCTCAACGACCACGGCGGTTTCGGCTGGTTCTGGCACCATCAACGTCAATGTCAGCATTCCAGGTAATACCCCCATTGCCAACAATGCCTATCAGTTTCAGACCTTCATCGCACCAACTGGTGGGAACTGGGGCAATCGTCTGGACAACCTGACCAAAAACAACATTGATGTAATCGGAGGGGGCGGTGGCATTGCCAATGGTATTTACTACATCAAAAAAGCTTCATCCAATGCCTACATCAATGCGCCTGCCAATACCAACAACCTGAACAATGTCAGTAGCCCCAGCGGCAATTCTTCGAAATGGAGTTTTACCAGTCTGGGCAATGATGAATACAGTATCAGCAATGTGGCTTTCTCCGGGCAGCGGATGGAAGTTCCTTTTGGTGCCACAGGCAATGGTTCTGTCGTTGCCCGTACGACCTTCACGGGTAATGCTGATCATCTCATCTGGATTGCGGTTCCTGTAGGAAGCAATTATCAATTTCTACCCAAACACGATCAGGCGCGTGCCCTGGACATTTGGCAGAATGCCCCCAATACCGTCCACCTCTGGGGTGCCAACACCAACAACGCCAATCAGGTGTTTAGCCTGATCCCCACCAGTGCGAGATTGGCGGATTCGCAGCCTGGTCTGTCTGTATATCCCAATCCAGCCCGAGATGTGTTGATCGTCGATGGTTTGGCCAAAGGTCAGACAAGCTTATCCGTTTACGATCCACTTGGTCAATTGGTAAAGGAGATATATGTGGATGGATCAGCAAACCGGAAAGCCAAACTGTCGATCGCAGAGCTTCCTGCTGGTATGTATTTCATTCGAGCAACTGGTCAGGCTCAAACGCTTTCGACCCGCTTTATCAAGCAATAAGATTGTTTTCTTAGGACACACAGTCCTGTAGTTTGTTTCGTTAATAGATAGGATTGGAGGATAGCGTCTGACTTCTGTCAGGCGCTATTGCTTTTCACCTGCCAGCTTTGGGAAAGGGCGCCATCCGGCCTGGTCAGAATCCGAAAGCGCGCCAGTAGGACCACGGAAGCAAACAACAAACCCAATACCAGGCCATACCAGATGCCTTCTACCCCTTTTTCAAATTCAAATCCAAACAGATAGCCGACCGGCAGTGCAATGACCCAATATGCAATAAAGGTGTAGATGGTTGGCAGTTTTACATCCTGAATCCCGCGAAGAATCCCGATACCCACAGCCTGTATACCATCAAACAATTGAAACAACGCCCCCAGAATCAACAATCCAGCAGCCAGGTCGATGACGGCTTGATTGTCAACAAATAATGCGGAAAACTCTGTTCGCCAAATCACCATCACCACCGCGGACACACTCATAAAAATGACCGCCAGCCAGGTTCCGGCGATGCCGGCCCTTCTCAGATTCGGGAGATCTTTTTGCCCCAGTGCATTGCCAACCCGGATGGCTGAGCCTGCGGACAGTCCCCAAACCACCATATAGGTGAGAGAGGCCATTTGTAAAGCAATCTGATGCGCAGAACGTTGCAAAGAGCCATTTTCCAGCCAACCAATCATTACCGTTGTCCCAATGAAAGCCGCTACTTCAAAAAAGTACTGCAAACCTGAGGGGATCCCGATTCTGAGAATCCGCCCCATGACGTCCGGGCGGATCCTTTGCCATCCATCCCAAAGCTGGTATGTCCGAAAATCAGCTTTCCGTAAAATATACCAGATCATCAATGCCATCATAAAAATCCGGCTGATCAAGGTCGCATACCCGGCTCCGTTCAACTCCAAGGCAGGGAAGCCCCAATTGCCATTGATCAACAGCCAATTAAAAAATACGTTCACCCCTAAGGCCGTGATGGTAATATACATTGACGCCTTCGTGAAGGATAAGCCATCAGCAAGATGCTTCCCGGCCAGAAAAATCATTTGGGGCACTGCTGACAGGGCAATAATCTGTAGATAAGGCATCGCAAGAACAACATCTTCTTCGGGCTGGTTCATAAATGGCAACAACAATGCACTGCCCCAAACCAGGATCGCGAGAATCATTCCGACAAAGAGTCCCAGCCAGCCACCTTGCTGAAACAAGGCTCTGACATCATGATCCTTCCCAGCAGTATCCGCTTCTGCCACCAATGCTGACATAGCAAAACTGATTCCGATTCCCATTACAGTTAGCAGGATATATATACCATTGGCCAATGAAGACGCAGACAGTGGCACATAGCCCAGCTCCCCAATCATCAGGTTGTCGATCAGTCCCATCATGACATTGCCGAGCTGAGCAACGATGACTGGAAATGACAAGAGAATGGTTTTGGAAAAATGTGTGGTGTAGCTATGGGTCATATAGTGGTGTGTGGAGCAAAGCCATGGTATACGGTAGTGTTCCCAAAGGGTTGGTACGTAACCTTTTTCAGGAAAAGCAGTATATCTACATTCTGTTCATACGAGCAGAATATTACCGCATCTTTATTGTTTCTTCTTTCTCATCTACCTTGATTGAGCAGCTTTGTTTTTGAAGCAAAAATGTTTAATTTTGCGATGAATTACAGGACTTTTCTGATGAGGGAGTGTTGCTCCCTTATTTTTTTGGTATATGCTGTCGGAGGATCTACGGAAAGACATAGAAGAGGAGATTGAGCGTGCCCAGGCGGGCGCATTCGTCGTAGACATGCAGCTGAAGCGTGGCCGCCCCAGCATCCTGAACATCAAAGTCGACACCGATGAAGGCATCAGTTTATCTGAATGTGCAGCCATCAGTCGCGAACTTGGCAGGATGTTGGAGGAAGACAAAAGGATGGACTTCAGATATAACCTGGAAGTTTCATCTCCCGGCGTCGGCTACCCGCTCAAATTGCACCGACAATATGTCAACAACATCGGACGCCACCTGGAAGTCAATCTTCCAGATAACGTCCGTCGCAAAGGGAAGCTCTTGGAGGTAACAGATGAAGCAATCCATCTTGAACCTCTGCCGACAAAGAAAAAGAAGCGCAAAAAAAAGGCTTCTGATCCAGAAGCGGCAGAAATCAGTCCTTGGATCGCTTTTGCGGATATCACAGAAGCCAAAGTGATCATCATTTTTTAAGACAACAAACATTTATATCTGCACCAACAATCGACGAGTACATGGCACGAAAAAAGGTTGTAGAAGACAAGATAGACCTCGTTGAAGCCTTCACCGAGTTTTCCCGCTTCAAGAACATTGACCGGGCAACTCTGATGGGGGTTTTGGAAGAAGTATTCCGGACCATGATCCGTAAGGAGTATGGCTCTGATGAAAATTTTGAAATCATCGTCAACGTAGACAAAGGAGACATTCAGGGCTTTCGCGAGCGCGAAGTAGTGGAAGATTTTGACCTTGAAGATGAAGCCACACAAATTCCCCTTTCTGAAGCTTTGCTGATTGATGAAGACTATGAAGTAAGTGATGATCTGGCGGAGGAAATCAACTTCTTCTCTTTTGGCCGCAAAATCGTGCAAACGGCCAAACAAACTTTAACGCAAAAAATCCGCGACCTGGAAAAAGCTTCCGTCGTTGCGCAATATCAGGATCTGATCGGCACCATCATTGTTGGTGAAGTATATCAGGTATGGCGAAATGAAATTCTGGTCCTGCATGAAAGTGCGGAATTGGCCATGCCACGCACTGAACAGATCCCCAAAGACCGTTTCCGCAAAGGAGACACATTACGTGCAGTGGTGAAGGAGGTTGACATGAAAAATAACAACCCCCGTATCATCATCTCTCGCGCTGATCCTCTCTTCCTCGAAAAATTATTTGAACAGGAAGTTCCGGAGATCTTTGATGGCCTGATCAACGTTCGTGGCATCGTTCGCGAGCCAGGTGAGCGTGCAAAAGTAGCAGTAGAAAGCTATGATGACCGCATT
Source organism: Bacteroidota bacterium (assembly GCA_039815525.1). Lineage (GTDB taxonomy): Bacteria > Bacteroidota > Bacteroidia > J057 > J057 > JBCAWW01. Next base: position 5,645 of record JBCBZF010000103.1, read on the forward strand.
GATCCGGTTGGAGCATGTGTGGGGATGAAAGGTTCGCGTATCCACGGCATCGTTCGTGAGCTGCGCAATGAAAACATTGACGTAATCAGTTATACCGCCAACTCTCAGCTCTACATTCAGCGCGCGCTGAGTCCGGCCAAGATCTCTTCGATCAAAATCAATGACGAGACTGGCATGGCGCAGGTCTTTCTGAAACCAGATCAGATCTCTCTTGCCATTGGTAAGAATGGTCTGAACATCAAACTTGCCAGTAAACTGACCAGCTACCAGCTGGACGTTTATCGTGAACTGGATCAGGACGAAGAAGATGTGGATTTGAAAGAATTCAATGACGAAATCGAAGAATGGATCATTGAAGAAATCATCCGTATTGGATGTGATACCGCCAAAAGTGTTCTTTCTCTGTCAGTAGAAGAACTGGTCCGTAGGACTGACCTCGATGAAGAAACCATCGTACATGTCCACGAAGTCCTCAAGGCGGAGTTTGCAGAATGATGACTGGCCCGCCCGGCGGGCTGCTTTTTCTATATTTACTCGTATATTTATCCCTCGGAATATGGCTCGCAGATAAATCACATAAGACCGATTTAGAGGTTCGGAATCAAGGTTCAGCATTCCATGTCCTCACCGCAAGCCATAGACCTGAGATTGTCGAAGATTTTACCATTATATGGCAGACAAGAAATTCTACAGGTTATTTAAGGTTGCCAAAGAATTAAATGTGGGGACAACAATGCTCGTCGAGCATCTGGGAGACAACGGCCATGAAGTCGCTGACTCACCCAACACGAAGATTCCCGGGGCTTTGTATGACCTGCTGCTCAAAGAGTTCGCCTCCGAAAAGCTCATGAAGGAGAAAGCCGAACAATTGGCAGAGCAGCGGAAACAGGAAGTCCAGAAAAACCAAACCAGTGGGACGGATGCTCCACCGGTGAAAAAAGAAGACGCAATTGACAAGGACGTCATGACGGCCAGTGACTTGCGCAACACCATCTCCACGCCGGCAACGCCTAAGCCCAAGCAGGAAGCACCACCAGTTGTCGAAGAGAAAACGCCACCACCTGTTAGCCCACCTGTCAAAGAGCCTGTTGCTGAACCCGTGGCTAAGACAGAACCTAAGGTGGATACGCCTCCTCCCGTCTCTGTTGAGAAACCAAAAGAAGTCGTCGAAAAACCAGCTGAATCTCCGGTTAAGGAGCCAGATACACCCGGTCTGAAAGTACTGGGCAAAATCGATCTGGATCAGATTGGTAAAAAAACGCGCAAGGAAAAAGCTGCGCCGAAAAAGAAGCCTGAGCCTCCGGTGAAAGAGCAGCCGAAGGTGAAGAAAGAAGAAAAGCCGGCTAAGGTTGCTCCACCCGTTGTGGTCGAAGAAAAGCCGAAGGTGGAAGCCAAACCAAAAGAAGAGGTGAAGCCGGTACCACCACCCAAGGAAGAGAAACCAAAGGCAGAACCAGTGGTTGCTAAAGTTGAAAAACCACAGCCACCAGCAGAAACAGAAAAGGAAGAGGACAAAGAAACCGTCATCCGTGCAGGCGACAATGCTCCCAAGCTGTCCGGCTTGAAGGTGATGGGTAAAATTGAACTTCCCTCAGACAAGCCAAAGAAAAAAGCAGATAAAGACGCCAACAAGAAGGATGGTGATAAGCCATCTGGCGAGAATGCCGGAGATGATAAAAAGCGTCGCCGACGCAGAAAGCGTAAACGCAAGTCTGCAGTTAAAGAGGATGTTGGAAAGTCCAACAATCAGGGCGGCGGCCAAAGAGGCGGACGTGGCGGCAAAGAGAAACCTTCCAAGGAAGAAGTTGATCGCTCCATTCGCTCTACGTTCAATCAGATGAACCGGGGTGCCTCCCGTAGTCGTCAGCGGATGCGTCGTGCCAAGCGTGATGCGGATGCGCAAAGACGGGAGATGCAGGAAATGGAGGCACGCGAACAACAGGATCGCGTCCTCGACCTGACAGAGTTTATCACCGCCAACGAATTCGCCAATTTATTGGAGGTTCCGGTCAACGACATCATCACCAAGTCTTTCCAGTTGGGAATGATGATTTCCATCAACCAACGCCTTGATGCAGAACTGCTGTCCATTCTCGCTGAAGAATATGGCTTTGAACCAAACTTCATCGATGTCAAGGAAACAGAGTTTGAATTCGACGAGGAGGAGGACGATGAAGCAAGCCTCAAAACGCGTAACCCAATCATTACGGTGATGGGCCACGTCGACCACGGTAAAACGACCCTGCTCGACCACTTACGCAAGACCAATGTAACAGCCGGTGAGGCTGGTGGTATCACCCAGCACATCGGTGCATATGAGGTAAAACTTACCAGCGGCCGCAATGTAACATTTCTCGATACACCGGGGCACGAAGCCTTTACCGCCATGCGTGCCAGGGGTGCCAAAGCAACCGATGTTGCGATCATTGTGGTCGCAGCGGACGACGCCGTCATGCCCCAAACCCGTGAGGCCATCAACCACGCACAGGCAGCAGAAGTCCCCATGATTTTTGCCCTCAATAAAATTGATAAGCCTGGCGCAGACGCAGAGAAAATCAAATCTCAGCTGGCTGAAATGAACCTTCTGGTGGAAGACTGGGGTGGAACATACCAATCACAGGAAATCTCCGCACTGAAAGGACAAGGCGTTGATGACCTACTGGAAAAAGTAATCCTGGAAGCTGATTTGCTTGAGCTTAAGGCCAATCCTGATCGCTCCGCTTCGGGTGCGGTCATTGAGGCCCGCCTCGATAAAGGGCGCGGAAATGTTGCGACCTTCCTGGTTCAAAATGGAACCCTCTCCGTAGGAGATGAGGTCGTGGCCGGTATCCATTATGGAAAAGTTCGTGCCCTGACCAACCAAAACGGGAAGCGCATCAAAAGCGCTGGACCAGCAATGCCAGTTCAGGTACTGGGACTCCAGGGAGTTCCCAATGCAGGAGACCGTTTCCAGGTATTTACGGATGATGGCATGGCCAAAGACCTGGCGCGTAAGCGTTCGGAGTTGTACCGTGAGCAACAGTTCCGTCAGACCAAGCACATCACCCTCGAAGAGATCACGCGTCGTCGTGCCGTCGGTAACTTTGGTGAGTTGAACATCATCATCCGTGGTGATGTGGACGGTTCTGTGGAAGCCCTTGCGGGATCATTGTTGAAATTGTCGAATGAGGAGGTTCAGGTAAACATCATTCAAAAAGGTGTAGGTGCCATTTCTGAAGCAGATGTTAACCTCGCCATGGCCTCTGATGCAGTCATATTGGCCTTTAACGTGCGACCAAATGGTCAGGCACGGGCATTGGCCGAACGTGAGGAAATCGATATCCGCCTCTACAGTGTGATCTACGACGCCATCAATGATGTCAAAGACGCACTTGAAGGCCTGCTTTCACCTGACCTGAAAGAAGAAATTCTCGGTACAGCTGAAGTACGGGAAGTGTTCAAGGTCTCCAAGGTGGGCAGTGTTGCCGGTTCGTATGCCACCAGTGGCAAAATCAACAAAAACGATCCGGTTAGAATCATTCGTGATGGTGTGGTGATTCTGGATGCAAAACTGGCTTCTCTCAAACGATTCAAGGATGATGTCAAAGAAGTGGTCAATGGCTATGAGTTTGGCTTCATGATTGACAACTATAATGACATTGAAGTTGGTGATGTACTTGAATCATACCGCATCAACGAAGTGAAGCGTACGCTTTCCTGATGAAGATCAGTGAAATCACACATATACTGGAGGAATGGGCGCCACTTCCGGTCGCCGAATCTTATGACAACGTTGGCCTTCTGGTGGGTTCTCCCCAACAGGAGGTCAGCGGCGTTTTGATCAACCTTGACATGACGGAAGGGGTGGTAGAAGAGGCCAAAGCCAAAGGATTCAACCTCATTGTGGCCCACCATCCGATTTGGTTCAGTGGCAGAAAACGCCTCAACGGAGAGGATTATGTCAGCAGAACCATCATTTCTGCCATTAAGAATGATATTGCTCTTTACGCTTGTCATACCAATCTGGACAATATCAAAACGGGTGTCAACCACAAGATTTGCCAGAAGCTGGCTTTGAAAGATGTCCGTTTTCTGTCCCCAAAAGGCCCTGATCAGGAATATGGCAGCGGCATGATTGGACAATTACCAGCCCCAATGGGCAAAGAAGCATTCCTTCAATTGGTTAAAGACCGCTTTCATTGCGGTGGCATTCGTTATGCGGATGCACCTTTGGAACACATCTCCCGGGTCGCCGTATGCGGCGGGGCGGGCAGCTTCTTGACCCAGGCAGCGATCCAGGCGGGTGCCGATGCATTTGTAACAGCAGACATCACCTACCACAAGTATTTTGACAATGAAGGCAAACTGATCCTGATGGATATTGGACACTATGAGTCTGAGCAGTTTACCTCCAAAATGATACATTCATATCTTTCAGAAAAATTTCCTAACTTTGCCGTCCATTTGTCGGAATTTCGGACCAATCCGGTTCAATATTTCTGATTCCGACCCGGCAAACACATAATAACCTTCACATCCTTATGGACAATCCCGTAGCAGAAAGACTCAGATCCCTCACCTTGTTGCAGGTACTTGACTCCAAATTGGACGAAATTCATCGTCTCAGAGGAAGCCTGCCGGAGGAAGTAAGTGATCTTTAGGATGATCTTGAGGGGCTGGTTACCCGC
>JBCBZF010000393.1:0-6107 GCA_039815525.1 Bacteroidota bacterium
ACACAAAAAATGGCTGGGAATAAATTTTATGGAATAAGAAATTCTGGGTATTTGAATTTTTTATTCGATTGACTTACTCGTCTGTGGCAATCGTGCAGGCTATCGATCATACTTTCCCGAATACGACTGCTACATCCGGATGGCCATGAATGTAAATGCTTGGGTCTGTGCCAAATATGTCGTCGTAGGAAAGTGCATAAGCAAGTTTGTCGATGGCTTTTTCATGCAGAATGGAGGCATAATAATAGATCGGTGCCGCAGTTGTATACCAGTTTTTTGGGTCGGTCCAGTCATCAGCTTTATCCATGTGCATACAGCCGCGGCAGATTGAAATCATGATGGCCATGGCCACTGGATTGGATGCCCAATGTGGTGCCGCTGTGCCTTCTGTATTGGCGGAGATCAGGAAGCCCCAATCCACCGGCGTATTGTCAACCTGATTGTATGCATCCCAGTTTGTTGAGAAATCCGGCAGATTAGACGGGTTACTGGGGCGGGGCAGAGTCGGGCAAGGCGCATACACCTGGGTCATGGCCTGGTCTGTAAACAAATGGATATTGGTCCCACTGCTGTCCACTTTTCCATAATATTTTGGCCCGGGTGTGGCTGGCGTCCAAAGCTTGCCGTAGCATTCGAAAGTACGTCCGGGTTTGTAGCAGAGATTGTTGATATAGTCATGCCAGAAATGGGTCCGTTGCTCAGCAGCGGTTACCTGGCCCTGATGGGTAATGCTCCAATCGGCCGGACCAGGTGCTTTGGGCGCGAGGATACGGACCAAATGACCGTGCGGATCTTTGAAGATCAGTTTCTTGAAAAAGTCTGGATTTCCATTTTGACCGCTACCGCCGGGAATCGCCCGAAAGGCTTTCTCTATGTCAGCACGACTGTTTTTGAAGCCAATGCTACGATTCTTCCCGGTGTTGGCATCCACAGCCGTGATCACATAAGACAAGCCGTAGAAATCCACACTGGTTAGGTTGACATTGGGATTGGGTGCGGTGATGGTGCTGTTTTTGGGGTTGATATGGGCCGCATTGTCAAATTCGATTTTGTCGTAAATGACCGTATTGGCTTTTCCATTGACGGGGCCTGAAGGCGTGAATTCAGGGATGTTGACCAGGCTTTGGCCAAAGCTGATGTACAGACGGGCGCTGCCGATATGCGGGACCGTCAGGATATAATTCTGCTTATTGTCCTTCGGCAGCTTGTCAACTGAGGTGACCATATTGGACTTAACTGTATTTCCACTCAAATCAGCCTTAATCAGGGTGCCACTTTGAAAGTCTAGGTAGCTGAAGTCGCCATTGGCTACAGGCTGGTTTTGAACCATATTGGTCGCCGTGCCCAAGACCATCACATGTACTTCAGGGGGATTGCAGCCACTGCCGCTTATGTCGAGGTGAAATTTGATGTCCATTGTTTCTCTGTTAGGGAGGAATTGGACACTAAGATCAAAGCCTGTGAAAATAAATCAGAGGCTTTCAGGGTAACTGACATGTCTCACAGGGTAACGCCATCCCGCCAGGATCTAATTGGTATCCCCGACAAACAAATTGTATATTAGGCATGCATACTAAACTGCTCGCTCCTTCTATATGAAAGCTGTCCTTTGCAAAGCATACGGACCACCGGAAAGTCTGGTGGTCGAAGACATTGCCTCTCCAAAGCCGGGGCCCAAACAAGTGGTGGTTTCCGTCAAAGCCTGTGGTGTCAACTTCCCCGATACCCTTATCATCGAAAACAAATACCAGTTTAAACCAGATCTGCCTTTTAGTCCTGGTGGAGAACTTGCTGGTGTGATCAAAGAGCTTGGCGAAGGCGTCAAAGGCTTTTCGGTTGGCCAACAGGTGTTTTGTATGATTGGTTGGGGCGGATTTGCGGAAGAAGCGGTGGTGGATGTTAAAAATCTGGTTCCGATGCCACCAGGTATGGACGAAGTGGTGGCGTCCGCCTTTGCGATGACCTATGGGACTTCTTACTACGCCCTGGTCAATCGCGCCAGAATCAAAGAAGGTGAGACGCTTCTGGTTTTGGGCGCAGCGGGTGGTGTTGGATTGGCGGCGGTTGAGATTGGCAAAAATCTGGGTGCCAAAGTGATTGCGGCAGCTTCTACGGATGAGAAACTGGCTGTCTGCCGTGAATACGGCGCGACGGAGACGATCAACTACAGCAAAGAAGACCTCAAAACCCGCATCAAGGAATTGACGGATGGCAAGGGGGTAGACGTGGTCTACGATCCGGTCGGCGGAGATTTCTCCGAAGCAGCCTTGCGGGGCACGGCCTGGGAAGGACGCTTTTTGGTGATCGGTTTCGCTGCTGGTGACATTCCCAAAATCCCGCTCAATCTCACCCTGCTGAAAGGCTGCCAGATCGTCGGTGTGTTTTGGGGAAAATTCGCATTCTCCGAACCGCAAAAAAACATGGCCAATTTCATGCAACTGATTCAATGGTATCACCAAGGCAAAATCAAGCCCCGCATTCACAAAACATATCCTTTGGAAAACGTTTCGGATGCGCTTTACGATATCACCAACCGTCGGGTGATGGGTAAAGTCGTCCTCGTCCCCTGATTTTTTCCCTCACTGAAGCTTATCCCACATCATGGCTATCAATATCTCTATCGCGCCTAATACTGCCACCAAAGCCGACATTCAGGCTGCCTTCGATGCGCAAAAAGCCTTTGCCCCTTCTCTCGTCCTGACTGATCACAGAGTGCGCCGGGAGAAAATCAAACGCTTGCTGGATTTCGTTACGAAGCATCAGGCAGCCATTGCCAAAGCCATTTATCAGGATTTCAAAAAACACCCTACTGAGGTTGATCTGACCGAAACCCTGGTGATTCAGTCTGAGGCCAAACATGCCATGAAGCATCTCAAAACCTGGATGCGGCCGAAAAAGGTTTCAGTGCCGTTGACCATGGTCGGAACAGCCGGCCGGATTGTCTATGAACCCAAAGGGGTGAGCCTCATCATTGCGCCCTGGAATTATCCTTTTCAATTGATGGTAGGACCATTGATCTCCGCCATTGCCGCTGGCAATACGGCGATTCTGAAGCCATCTGAAATGACGCCACATACGTCTGCCCTCATCAAAGAGATGGTAGAAGAGTTATTTGAGCCACACGAGGTGACGGTTTTCGAAGGGAATTATGAAATTTCACAAGAACTTCTGAAACTCCCTTTCAATCATATTTTCTTCACTGGTAGCCCACAAGTCGGAAAAATCGTGATGACTGCCGCAGCGAAACATCTGACTTCTGTTACCCTGGAATTGGGTGGAAAATCGCCAGCCATCGTGGATGAAACCGCCAACGTCAAAGATGCTGCGCAAAAGATTGCCTGGGGCAAGCTGATCAACAATGGCCAGACCTGTATTGCGCCAGACTATGTACTGGTGCAGGAATCACAAAGCGATGCCTTTGTCAATGAATTCAAAGCTTCGGTGGCCCGGATGTACGATGGTAATCCCGCTGATTCTACCTCTTACTGTCGCATTGTCAATGCCCGGCATTATGAGCGGATCAATGATTTGCTGAAAGATGCAGTGGAGAAAGGCGCCAATGTGCTGGAAGGAGGGGAAACCAATGCAGATGAGAACTTCATCGCTCCGACCCTTCTGACAGATGTCAATGATGAGATGCGGATTATGCAGGAAGAAATCTTTGGGCCGGTGCTGCCAATGAAAACCTTCCGTAATGCCGAGGAAGTAGCCCAGACCATCAATGCACGCCCCAAGCCGCTGGCGATGTATATCAATAGCAAAAGCAAAAAAAATACAGACTATTTCCTGAAGCACATCCGTTCCGGTGATGTCGCGATCAACGACACCATGATCCACTTTGCGCACAATGAACTTCCATTTGGCGGCGCCAACAATTCCGGCATCGGTAAATCTGGCGGCCATGCTGGTTTCCTGGCCTTCTCTCATGAACGTTCCGTTCTGAAACAAGTCTACGGAACCTTCAAGCCATTTTATCCTCCCTACACCCCGAAAGTACAGAAGATGCTGGATTGGGTGAAGAAACTGGTATGATCTGATTCAAGTATACCGAACGTGAAATGCTTTGGGAAAATAAAAGCATTTCTCTTTTCGGCATACCCTCAAAATCAATGGTTTGGGAGGAGAAGAAATTCCCAAACCACTTTCATTTGAGTATACAATCTGTCAAACCCCACAAGTTGCCAAAACCTGTGGGGTTTTCTAGTGATGTTTAGCCTGACACGATTCGTGTCTTTGCGCCTTCCATTTCCGTTAAAAAAGCACACTTTTCTCTGATTTTCTTTCATCCCTCTTTTCGCCCCCTTTATCGAGAATGGGATCCTGCTAGACATTTTGTGGTGAATAATGAACATTTTTTCGGATAATTTTACATTCGAAATACAACAAACCACAGATGTCATGAAAAAAACCACATTCATATCATTTCTGCTTACGGCCCTCTTACTGGGATCTGGGACACTAATTGCACAGGTCAATTTTATGCTTCAATTGGGAACCGGTACCTCAGGGGACAGCGACGGAGCATTTCAGTTTCCAGAAGGTGTGGCGGTCAATCCACAGACCGGCATGATCTATGTCGGAGACCGCAGCAATGAACGCATCCAGATTTTTGATGGCAGCGGGACCTATATCGGACAATTTGGGAGCAAGGGAAGCGGCGTGGATGAGTTTTCAAATGGCGGTCCAACCGATCTGGCATTTGATCCAGCTGGAAATATTTGGATAACTGATCAGAGCAATGATCGCGTTTTACAATTCACAGCTGACGGCGTCTTTTTACAGGCGATTGGGAGCAGCGGAAGTGGTATCGGTGAATTTGATCAAACCCAGGGAGTAGCGGTTCATCCCGTCAATGGCAATGTCTATGTCGCGGATCGCAACAACGAACGTATCCAGATTTTTTCCCCTACAGGAAGCTTTCTCGCACAATTTGGGGGAGAAGGTACTGCGGCCGGACAATTTGCTACCAGTGGAGCCGAAGACCTGACATTTGATCAGCTTGGCAATGTCTGGGTGGTTGACAAAGAAGGCCACCGGGTCCAGCAATTTGATGCGGCGGGTAATTTCATTCAGCAAATTGGGACCGGATCACCGGGGCTTGCGGCAGGTGTTTTTCGCTTTCCAGCGGGTGTGGCAGTGCATCCATTGACTGGCGACATCTATATCTCTGATCGGAACAACGAACGTATCCAATATTTCCTGCCTGATGGTACCTATCTGGGTGAATTTGGTGGACTGGGAACCGGAGCCGGTGAATTCGCCAACAATGGCGCAGTCGACCTGGCATTCGATGGAAATGGCATCCTCTATGTTGTCGACCGCGGCAATCATCGGGTGCAGCGTTTTTCTACACCAGGTAGCGTGCTGCCGGTCATTCTGGGCGACTTCTTTGTCTCCAAACAAGAGAATGCCATTGCCATCAGTTGGGCGACTTTCCGCGAGCAGAACTTCTCTCACTTCGTCCTCGAACGCTCTTTAGATGGCAGAACCTTCGGAGAAATTGCGCAGGTAGCTGGCCTGGGCGACAGCGATGAATTACAGCAGTACGTTTACACTGACGATGCTCCCTTGAACAACGCCACCTTGTACTATCGTCTGACCATGGTGGATCTGGATGGAACCCAGAGTTTTTCCAGCATTGAATCCATCCATTTCCAGAACCGTGGTGGGGTATCTGCTTATCCCAATCCGGCCACGCACAGCATTAACCTAAGCTGGACCTATACCGACGAACAATTGCAAAGGGTATCAGTCCACAATATGGCGGGACAACGAATTGATTGCCCGCTGACCACAAAATACGGTTCCGTTTCCCTTAATATCGCGCATTTGCAGCCTGGTATGTACCTCATCCGCCTGCAAAGCAAAAGCATCCGGGAGGAGATCAAATTCCTCAAGGTGCGCTAGCGCGGAAGATTTGCCTTTTTAACCATTCCTGCGAGACTTGCGCGAAAGTGCTTGTCTCGCTTTTCTTTTTGTGGAGGGAAAGCCTGCCTTTCGGATGTTTCTGGCAGGCTACGCCATTGTGATAGTGGTGAATAGAGCTGAGATGGGTACACTCAATTCTATTCAAGAATGAAAAAGACTTCTTGCGATTACAGACTTTC
>JBCBZF010000449.1:0-5640 GCA_039815525.1 Bacteroidota bacterium
ATTTTGCTTCTCAATCACTTCCTGCATCATGAATGCGGAGGCCCCACCAGGAACGTCCTCATCGAGGAAGATGATTCGATTGGTCTTTTTCAGAGAATCTAAAATCATCCCCGGGCGGTCAAACGGAAGCAGGGTTTGGGCATCAATCAGTTCTACAGAGATTCCTTTCCGGGCCAATGCCTCACAGGCTTTTTCTGCAATGCGCACACAGGCACCATAAGTTACAATGGTGATATCTTCTCCAGCACGCAGAATTTCAGGGACGCCAAGTGGCACCGTAAATTCCCCCACATTATCTGGCAATGCTTCTTTCTGGCGATAGCCATTGAGGCATTCGATCATGATGGCTGGGTCATTGGCTTGCAAAAGAGTGTTGTACATGCCTGCGGCCTGGGTCATGTTTCTTGGACTCAGAATATAAATCCCACGCATAGAGTGCAACAACATAGCGATTGGAGACCCTGAGTGCCAGATACCTTCGAGGCGGTGCCCCCGGGTGCGGATAATCGCGGGAGAAATCTGCATACCATCAGTCCGATATCGGAGGGTAGCGAGATCATCTGCCAGGGGTGAAACCGCATAATGGATATAATCCAGATACTGGATTTCAGCGATGGGACGCAGCCCCCTCATGGCCATACCAATGGCCTGGGCCGCGATGGTCCATTCCCGGATACCAGTATCAAATATACGCTCTTCACCATATTTGGCTTGCAGACCAGCCATAGATTGATTGACACCTCCAATTTTTCCCAAATCCTCCCCAAAAGCATAGAGATTGTCGTATTTGGCAAAAAGGGCGTCAAAGTTTTTGTTCAATAATTCAAAGCCGCTGACCATTTGGGATTCATGTCCGTACTCAGCCGGTATATGTGGGACCTGAATGGCTGCGTCTGCGCCTTCGGCCACCAAATTGGGCTGATAGCGATCTTCCAGGGTTTGTTTTGCTTCTTCATACCAATCAAGCAAATCCTGTGCGGCAGGGATCGGTTCTCCCATGACCAACATGAGCATGTCTTCGACATTGCGCATGATATCAGCCAGGACGGGATGATAAGCATTATTAAGGGCTTCGATAATCCGAAGCAATTCGTCCGAATCACCTCGCTGCGCACGAATTTTATGATATAGGCTCATCACTTCCTGTAAGGCAGTGCGGCTGGGTGCAGAATGTGCCTGCCAGGCATTTTTGATACACTGACGGACTTCCTTTTTCCACTCCTTTTTCCAGGCTTCAATTTCTTCTTTTGTGGCAAATTCTCTCTGGATAATCCATTGCTCAAGGGCTGGAATCGCATCGGCTTCATGTTCCCATTCCAGACGTTCTTTTGATTTATAGCGCTCATGAGAACCTGAAGTGGAATGGCCATTGGGTTGGGTACACTCCTGCACATGGACAATTGCTGGTTGGTGCGTACGACGTACTGTATCAAAACAATCAGCAAAAACCGCATGTAAATTTTCGTAATCCCAGGCTTTCACAGCATGGATGTGCAATCCCTCTCCATTTGAGTTGATTCGGAAGCCTTCCAGCACTTCCGAAATACTGCCTTTGGTAGTTTGGTATTCAGTCGGGACCGAAATTCCATGGCCGTCATCATAGATCACAAATACAATAGGGATTTTCATGACCCCGGCTGCATTCACGGCCTCGAAGAAAACCCCTTCTGAGGTAGTTGCGTCTCCCAGTGTACAAATGCTGAGCTCATTGCCATTGACTGAAATCTGATCCGCATTGGTTTGCTCCGGAAAAGCGCGGTATTTTTTTGAGGCAAGCGCCAATCCCAGTGCATGGGTAATGTTACCACCCAGGGGCGCCAATCCAGATGCAAGGTTGATTCGATTTTTTAGATCCAGCCATTCCCCTTTCTCGTTGACGAAAGGCGTAGCAAAATGATTGTTCATCTGGCGCCCACCAGAAAACGGATCATTATTGGCATCGCCATACAGAGCAGCGAAAATATCTTCAATCCGGGCAAGTTCTCTCCGTAAACCAAATGTCTGGTCCCGATAATACCCAGAATAATAGTCACCCGGCTCAACATACTGCGCCATCACAACCTGAGGCATCTCTTTCCCACCTCCTTCAATGCCAAACTTTGCCTTTCCACTCAACACCTCGCGTCGAATCGCATTACTGGCCATCCGGCTACGAAATGCCACAGCGAGATCCTTGATGACTTCCTCGCGGACAAAAGATTGGGTCTGAACTTCAGCATCGATGGGAGAAGAGTGGACGGGAGAATTTGTCATAGCTGCCAATGTATAATTTCTCTGTAAAAACCTGGATCTACCACAAAAAGTTTCGCACGAAAGTAGCTATTATTAAAGACTTTCTCAATAAGAAAAGCCCTACAAGTCACCCGTAAATATTGGACCAAAACCCTTTCCAATTGCTTTTTTCGAGCGTTCCGCCAATAGCCAGAGGCAGCGTTTTTATGGCTTTATTAAGAAAGCTTAAAATATTTTTGAATATTAGCAACAGAGGAGCCATTCAACAGAAAATACATGAAACGGAAACCCGGTCGGCCCACAGAGAAGCAAGCCATCAATCGAGCTGATGTTTTATGGCTGGCGCTGAAAATGTTTGCAGAAAAAGGTTTTGGAGGGGTAAGCATGACTGCGCTTGCCAAAGAATGTGGCATGACCGATCCCAACCTATATCATCATTTTGGGAAGAAAGAAGATATGTGGAAGAGTGCATTGACGATGGTGGGGGACATGATCCGGGATGAGTTAGACCGACAAGCCAAGCTCATTGGGCATCTCGACGGCATAGAGCAGCTTCGGATCACCTTTAAGCAAATTGTGTTCATCTCTGCCCGTTACCCGGAGTTTCAGCAGATCGTGGTACAAGAGATGTTTTCCAAATCAGAGCGATCTCGCTGGCTGATTGAAACACTCCTGACACCCATTTACACCCACATGGATGCCTTGCGGCAGGCGGAGCAAACGGCCGGGCGGATCAAGGCCTATCCCGCTGCCAATTTGAGTAGTTTCATCATCGGCTCTATTACCACCTTATTTTCCCGCTCATATCAAATGGAAACCCAATATGGTGTCAATCCTTTTGACGAATCCGAAGTAGCGCAACACGCTGAGCTGATCAGCGATTTATTATTTATGGGGATGCTTACAGATCAAGGGGAAAAATTTGACACTTGATTATTTCGAAAAGCACACATTACTTTACCAGCAGGAAAACACAATTATTCTCTTCATCTTATTGTTTTAAAACGCATGTAGGCCGCATGCCAAGGATCCTTGTACAAGACTTGTTTCTACTTTCTAATAAGTAGAATAAGGGTTTTCCATGAGAACACGTCAACATTTCAATTTCAACAATTGAAATCACTATCCTATGAATTCAAGAATTAGTTCACACGCCTTTTCTGGCAGGGTGATGTTCATCTTGCTCATTTCTTTGCTCTTCACCAATCTCATTCCTGCTCAAATTTGCAACGGCCTGGTTGCGCACTATCCTTTCGATCGAAGCTTCGAAGACATCAGTGGCAATGACAACCATGGCCTTGCTGACCACAGTAATCTGCCGTCTTTTGTAGAAGATCGCTTCGGAAATCCGAAATCCGCGATCCGTTTTGATGGCACCGATGACTATTTGCGCTACGAAAACAACAATCAACTCCACCCAAGTTTCCCGATGACGGTTGCAGCCTGGGTCAAGCGTGCAGACAATGGCCGCTTTCACATCTTCCGAAATGACTTCCGGGAAAACCGATACGATGGCATTGCCTTCCAGGTAACAGGTTCCGGCACCATCGCCATAACCGTAGGAGACGGTGGCTTGCTGGGGCCTGGCAGTCGCAAAAGCGCAATTGGCACCACGCAGCTCAACCAAACGCATTGGTATCACGTGACTGCCGTTCTGCACAACCTCAATCAGTTTGAGTTGTATGTCAATGGCGTCAATGAAAACGCGTCCATGGACCCCAATGGGACTGGTAGTGCGCTGACCTATCATGGTGGGCAGGGCGCAAGCGGGGTATCCGATAATTCTTCAGTTGCGAACTCTCCCTTGCAATATTCAGCAGGGACACTTGATGATCTGCGGCTTTACGATCGGGCGCTGTCGGCAGCGGAGGTGAATACCCTGGCTGAAAGAGAAGCAATTAACTTAATTGGCGCCACTGCAGATTCCCTTCGATTTATGTATCCGGCCAGTTTTGCCGGGCCACAATATCTTTGTGGAAATGTTTTACAGAATGAAATGATTGAAGTTGGCTTAATGGTGAATAACAGCATTCCCTACGGAACCAACAATCAGGTTAGGGGAAAACTGACTGATCCATCTGGAAATATCCGGTACATCAATCCATTTTTCTATGAACCCTTTGACATTGAACTGATTGGGGTTTCTGATCCACCGCCGCTGAAAAAGGATGACACAAATATTCCGTTCTATTATCTTGATTCAGAGCCAACTACTGCCGGGGGCACTACCGCGAATGATGGGGAAGCCATTCATGTGAGTTTTGCAACTGAGTATGAATACCGTTTTCGTTTCTCTCTGCCAGAAATTGGTAACTGGACCTTTCTCGTAGAAGAGAACTTCGGAGGCACGTGGAGTGCCGTGGGCAACACGACCCCAATTCCATGTATCGCATCTAGTATACTCGGACGCCCTGCATTTTCCTCTTCCATTAACTCCCAATACTTATCTTATCCCAATGGAGAAACATTTTTTCCGATCGGGGAAAGTCTATCCTATTATGGGCTTGACGATGGAGACTACTGGGGTGGGAATCGCAATCCGATTGTATACACCGGGCAACCCGATGACTACCTTGTTTCCCACGTATTTCAATACGAGCGATGGCTAAAGGAGCTAGCAGAGAACAATGGGAATCTGGTTCGCATCATCTTTGCCGCATGGACCTTTGACCTGGAATGGGAAACAGCCGGAAACTATGATGCCTACATGAACCGTGCTGCCGATTTTGATCGCATCATGCGCTTTTGTGAAGACAATGGCATATATGTGCAGCTGAGCGTTTATGATCACACTTCATTTGAAGGGGAAAATCCTGTGCTAGGCTATGATTGGGATGACCATCCCTACAATTCAATCCCGGGTGTGGTAGATCAGGAGGACGTCTTTTCCAATACCCAGGCCAAAGAATATGCAAAGAGTAAATTGCAGTATATCATTTCAAGATGGAGCTATTCGCCCAACCTTTTGGCCCTGGAACTACAAAGTGAGATCGACCACAACATCGACATGCAGCTGAATAATGAAGGCGTGTATGGAAATGTGAGTGATAATTTCACCTCCGATCAGAAAGATTGGGTAGAGGAAATGGCTGATTTTGTCGATCAACAGGATCCGAGCCTTTTGATCACAGTTGGTACCGGAGATTCCCATACTGATTCTGACGCTTTTTGGACGCACAGTACCATCGACTTTACCAACCATCACAAATACGGAAGCCACTGGGGCATTCAATATACGCTTCTAGATAAATCTGAGACTTTCCACAATAAGTACAACAAACCACATCAAATCGGTGAATTGGGCATACAGGCTCTTACTGATTTTTGTGATAAACTTCCCAGAGATGGATTTTTCACCCAAACCCATAATTCCTACTGGGCAACCGCTCTATCAGGAGATTTCATGCC
>JBCBZF010001094.1:0-2406 GCA_039815525.1 Bacteroidota bacterium
AAACAAGATGTCGCCAAGGACCTTCCAGAGAAAACAGAAACCATCCTCTTCTGTGAAATGGGTGCCGAACAGCGGAAGATCTATGATCACTTCCGACAAAAATACCGCGACCTTCTGGCGAAAAAAATCCAAACTGACGGCTTTCACAAAGCCGGAGTCTACATTTTGGAGGGTCTGTTAAAGCTGCGCCAAATCTGCAACTCCCCTGCCCTGCTGGCAGAAAAAGAAGGTCAATTTAATCCTGAATCGACCAAGATGGAACGGCTGATGCAAATGTTGGGAGAAATCGTGGCCGAGGGACACAAAGTTTTGGTATTCTCTTTTTTCACAGGAATGCTCAAACTGGTTGAAGAAAAGCTGGATCAGACCGGCATTGGTCATGTTAAGCTGACAGGACAAAGCCGCGATCGTGAAGCCCTGGTTGAAGAATTTCGGACCAATGATGAGAAACAGGTTTTCCTGATTAGCCTGAAAGCGGGTGGATTTGGCTTGAACCTATCTGAAGCCAACTACGTTTTTCTGATCGACCCCTGGTGGAACCCAGCAGTGGAGCAACAGGCCATCGACCGGACACACAGGATTGGACAAACCCGTCAGGTATTTGCATACAAAATGATTTGTAAGAACACCATCGAAGAAAAAATTCTGGAACTACAGAAGAAAAAGCAAGCCGTTGCCAAGGACATCATTCACACAGAGAGTGGTTTCTTAAAACAGTTGAAGCCAGCTGATTTGGAGGAGTTGTTTGGGTAGGAGGCATTTTCAGGATACATGGGATAAAGCAATATTTCTACCTTCCCCTACAACACAAAATACATATCCAATTCTCCCTTCCCTTTAGCGGAGATTTTGCCGCGGTACTCAACTTCAAAGTGATCTTTGATCAGCTCATACGTAGCGGAGGAGATATTGATGCGACCAGCTTCGCCGGAGCTTTCGATGCGACTGGCAGTATTGACAGTATCGCCAAAGATATTATAAGCAAATTTGGTGGTACCGACCACGCCAGTGGTGATGGGACCGGTATGCACACCGATACGCGCTTTCCATTTGATCTCATTGTGCTTCTGTCTTTCTTCCAGAAAGGCATGCATTTTTTTGGCGGCGCGTATGCAGCGCAGGGCATGGGTCGGATCTTCTTCCGGAATGCCTCCTACAGCCAGATAGCCATCGCCGATGGTTTGGATCTTCTCGATGCCCTCTTCTACCATGATGGCATCAAAGCCTTTGAAACAGTCATTCATTTCAGAAAGAATCAACTCGGGCGTACTCTGAGCTGATATAACAGTAAAGCCGACAAAGTCAGAAAAGAGGATGCTCACACTTTCATAGCGCCGGGGCGTGGTTTTCCCTTTTTCCTTGAGTTCCTGTGCCACACTGACGGGCAGAATGTTCAGTAGCAGGCGTTCGGATTTTTCCTGCTCGGCTTCCAGTTCGACTTTTTGCTCACGCAGCTTGCGATTGGTGCGGCGGGTATAGATCAGGCCAATCAAAATCAGCAGGAGCAGCAAAACCAGCAATAAGCCAATCCGCTGAGTGGCTTCGGTGGCACGTTGCTGTAGTTCATTGTCTTTCTGTAGGATTTCGTTGGCTTGTTCTTCCTGCTTGAGGCGGGCTTCTTTTTGTTCCAATTCTAATTGAGCGAGGGCTTCCGCTTCGGCTAATTCACTGAGCTGACGTTCTTGTTCCTGTCGTTCGAGTCGTCCCTGTACCAATTGCAGTGCCTGGAGGGCTTGTTTGGTTTCGAGTCTTTGATTGATCAGGGTAGCTTCCCTGATCTGCTCAGACTGCTGAAGCAGTTGCAGGTCATTTTCACGCTTCTGAGCGGCCAGATTAAGTGTATCAATGGCCAGTATCTGCCGCGCCCGTTCTGATTCCAATCGCTGGATGGTCAATTCCTGTATTTCGCCCCGAATCAGCAGCAGTTTGATTTCACGTTCAGTTTGATCCAGTTTCATTTTATCCTGCAACAAACGCTCCTGATCCAATCTTAAAGCCAATAGCAAAGAATCCCGGAGACGCAAATGGGTTTTGTATGCACCAATGGCTTCTTCATACTCAAAGAGGCGGGAGTGAATCTCAGCCGAAGTTTCATAGACTTCAGATCGCAGTGAAGGATTGCCATTTTGCTCTGCAAATTGAATCGCTTCCTGGTTGTAATTCTGGGCGTTGAAATAGTCTTTGGTTTCCAGGTACATGGAAGCCAGCAGATTGCGGATGTGGCCCTGATTCCGGGTATCATGCCGATCAGTTAAGACCAATGCCTTGACCAGATACTGAATGGCCACTTTGGGATTCCCTTTGTTGAAGTAAGCAATGCCGAGATTGGTGTAGAGGATGGCCAGCTGAGATTTCCTCTTATGTTCCAAATAAGGTTCTGCCCGCAAAAACCATCGAATGGCTTTG
>JBCBZF010000266.1:0-7329 GCA_039815525.1 Bacteroidota bacterium
ACAGCACCAATACGGCCAGACGCAGTGATTCCCGAATTGGGTAGGTCGGAAAGTTTCGAATGGATAACACTGGTTCCTTGCTGTCATCAGTGATGACGATCTGACCGTCATTTTCACCAATCTGCACCACTATCTGGTTGAGACGAATCTCATTTTGGCGGCCATCAAAGATGGAACGTTGGGTGCCAAGGAAAGTGTAGGGGATCAAAAACTGGTTTTTCACCTCATAAGTGATCCGCAGAGGAATCAGGCTGATGATGGTGGTATCCCGTTTTTCTTTTCGGATCTGGTAGTAAGACCGGTTTTCCAGCGTCAGGATAGGCTGTTCTGGTATCTGACGAAGGCGCTTGATGTTGCGTTCAGCCGGCAAAAAGTCATTATTTGTCCAATCACTGAGGCGGCCATTGCGATACAACAGCTGCGAAATATGGCAAAAGGATGTTTCTACGGAAGATTCCCTAAAACCTTGGGAGTCGGCCGCATCAATACAGGCTGAAAAATCTCTCTGAATTGTTTCTTCTAACTGAGCAAGTAATTCCTCGTTTGATCTGCCGTAGTCGAACAAATAGAGCGTCGCACTAACAGATAGTAAGAGCAGGCCCCCAATGATCCACGGCAGTCCCTTTTGAAAAGGTGAACCGTTCATGTAAACCAAATATACAATGGCTTAGTGGAAAATGGAAAAAGAGCGATCGAATTTTGAAAGCCTGTTGAGGATTCAATTTTCGGGAAAGTGATGACGGCTGAGGTCTTCGTAAAGATCTGCATCATCCAGCCCAGCCATTTGTCGCTCAAGCAGGTCCTCAAAGCGATCACGCTTATAAACCGGCACCCGGATAGAGAAACGGGAGAACTGCAGGGTGTCTTCCTGCACGATGAGAGTAAAAATGACGTTGGGGTAGTCGGACACCAGATAATAATCGTTGATGTCATGCCATGAGACCACACGGTTCAGATCCGGAATCCGAAAGATCCGGTCATTGACCACGATGCCACGGGCGGAAATGACCCGCACCAATAACATCCGAATGGCAAGATAGGTGAGGACCAGGGATACCATCAACAGGCCACAGATCTTGGCAATGTCCAATAGCCGTTCCTGTCGGACACTGACCTGACCAGTATCCAAGTAACCACTGTAAGTAAACAGACAGGAGACCCCGACGATAAACAGAATCAACGCTGCCACAGAAAAAGTAATGGTTACGATCACCATTTCCGGCTTTTTCCAAGTCATCAGAGAAGTAGGCAGCTGCTTTCTGTACCAATAGGCCATCAACACCAAAACAGGCGTAATGAGCATCGATAGCAGTAATGAGAAATGCAGCAGTAACTTCAAAATAATCGGCAGATTGATTGTGGATAATTTACCTATACCAACGAATAAAACCAAGCAATTGTTGGGTCAGACTACAGGATAAATCTACAGCTTTTTGTTTTCAATGGTTTGCATCCCTGCATGAATGGCTAATAATATTTTCCCAATGACAAATTCTGCTTCACATACGTCTCTACGCCTTGTTCCAGCGGCGTAAATGATGCCTCAAAACCAAGTCCGCGTAACTTGCTCATTTTCGCCTGTGTGAAGTATTGATAGGTGTTTCGAATGTCTGCGGGTGTATCAATAAAGCCAATCTCTGGTGTCCGGTCCATAGCTGCGAACACGGCCTGCCCCAAATCCCAAAATGTCCGGGCCTTTCCCGTGCCGAGATTCAGAATATGCGCTACTGAAGATTGCTCCATTAAGAAAAGGATCACTTTGGTCAGATCTCTGACATAAATAAAATCTCTTTTCTGCTCCCCATCGGCAAAATCAGGCCGATGAGAACGGAATAATTTGAGGTTACCATTTTTTTGTATCTGGTGAAAAGCATGAAAAATCACACTGGCCATTCTGCCTTTATGCCATTCATTGGGACCATAGACGTTGAAAAACTTTAATCCAGCCCAGGAGGGCGGCTGCTCACTTTGTTGTAAAGCCCAGAGATCAAAGTCCTGCTTGCTTTGCCCATAAGGATTCAGAGGGCGTAGGGATGGGATCTGTGCATGCGCATCATCAAATCCCAGAGAGCCATCACCATAGGTTGCAGCACTCGAGGCATAGATGAAAGGTATTTCGAATTGGCTACAGTACCGCCATAGCATTTGTGAGTAGGTAAGATTGAGTTTCGCAAAAATGCTACGATCCGTTTCAGCAGTATCCGTTCTTGCGCCCAAATGCAGGATGTACGCAATTTGTTTTTCTTTCCCTTTTAACCAGACTTCCAGCTCATGTCGGGGGACCTTTTCTAAAAAAGCCTTCCCGCCAAAGTTCGCAGCGCGCTCCGGACGGTCAAAATCATCAACAATCACGATGTCTTGATAACCAGCTGCCAATAAATCCGTGAGTAAGCAACTGCCGATAAAGCCAGCTGCGCCAGTAAGTACAATCATGCCACAAACTTAGTGTCTTTCGCTGAGTTCCCGATAGCTTTCGAGCAGGATTTGTTGTTCGTTTTCCCAGTTCAGATGTTTAGCGAGTGCAAGACAATTCAAACGCCGAATCTGATAGATACCAGATTGCGGATCCGCAATCCGCAGGATCAAAGCGGCCAACTTTTCAGGACGCCGATCTTCTTTGCGCACAACCCATCCGCATTCTCCTCCCTCAACAAAGTCAGCCATCATGGGGAGGTCAGAAACCAGAACCGGGACACCATCCTGTACATAATCATACACTTTATTGGGAGAAGCGAGTCGATAATTTTCACCTAAATCCTCTTCTAAACTCAATCCCAGACTGGCCTGGGTAGTATAGTCCGGCAATTGGTCCATAGGAACAAAGCCTAAAAATTGCACCCGCTCAGTGAGCTGTTTCTCTTTTACCCTTTTTCGCAGATCAGCCTCGACATCTCCTTTTCCCACAATCCAAAGCTGCATGTCCGGCAAAAAAGCCATCGTATCAATCATCAATTCAATGCCACGTCCTACATTCAGAGCACCTTGATAGATGAGGGTAAATGCCTGGGAGGGTGTACGATCATCTGCCAAAAGCCGCCTGTAGGGAAGATTTCGCAAAGCTTTGACCGGAACCTGATACTTTTGTGTGTACAGCTCGGCCAAGGCTTGATTGACTGTAAACACATACCTCAGACGCGGAAACAATATTTTCTCCAGCCAAAGCCATACAGCCCGGGTTCGTTTTCGGTGGATCAGTTCCGGAACCTCTGTAAAATACTCATGGCTATCATAAACCAGCGCTTTTCGGCGGAGTCGACTCAATAGAAAGCAAGGAAGCAAGGTATCCAAATCATTGGCATGAAAGACGTCAACGGGTGCAAACAGCCCAAGCAAAAACAGCCGTAGATTCATCTCAAGATAAAACAGCTTCCCTTTCTGAAACCACAGACGCATCCTTTTCATCCGAAAAGGCCTTGGCGCCAATGGCAATGAGTCTGGTAGTTTCCGCCCCACCACCAATACATCACAACCATTTTCGGTCAGACTTTGGGCCATCCGCCGAACCCTCTGGTCGCCGACCAGATCATTGATGACTGTCATGATGACACGGGTACTTTTCACGCCACAAAGGTAGTGCAAAGCTTCACAACTGCACATGCAAATGATCGTCATGGCGAACCGCATGGCAACCATGAAAGCGAATCTTTCCGAAAGCCGTCAACCCAAGACGCTGCTCGAGATGCGGTTCCAGCAAGACCTTTCCAACCCGACGATCTTTGGCCAGACGTGTCAGCAGGTATTTGGTTCGGTTCTCATCCAAGCTAAGATTGGGACGGGTAGTCGGCATGATTTTTCGCAGGAGATCATATTGCCAATGTCCTTTGGCAAGACAGTCAGCCGCCGTATCATAATCACTCCGACGAGGCATCACGCATCCCCCATAGCCGATAAATGTAGGAGCAATCCGTTGAACTGGTTCATTTTCCCTTTGAAAAAAGAAGGCAATGTCTGCTTTACGGCCATCGTTGTGGCTGATGTGTGGCAGCAGCGGATACCCATTCCAGAAGGGATGACTGGCGTCCATATAAGCCATTACAGAGCCAGGATATTGTTTGGCGATCTGATCGGCCTGTTCGATGAGCATCTCTGCCAATTCTGGCCGCACATAATGCCGCTGTAGGAAAACGGTACCATAGTGAAGGGGTTTCAGATGTGGATGGTTCATCGGCAATGGTACACGACCATTCATTTGTGCCAGAGGCGGTACCACTACCACCACAAGAAAGGTCCACAAAAACCCAAAGAGTCCAATTTTCACCAGACGTCGCCCCAGATTCCATTCGATTTTTTTTCCTACCCAGGACAGAATCGGTAAGCATAGGAGGTATATCAAGCCACCAATCTGTGTAAAGACTGTCAGCAGCCCAATCATCAAGACATGCAGCAAAAGGCGAAGAAACAGGCGCATAGGTTTGTGGACTGACAAGAAAACAAGATAAAGGCTCGAAAGGATCAGTGCTGACCATTTCCATTGACGCGTACGGGGAGCCGCACCAACACCTGAGTCCCACTGGCCTGGCCGGCAGGATCTGTTAAATCAACGAATTCGATGCTCTTTCCATTGCCATCACCATGATTAAGGATATCCAATCGTTCCTGGGTCACCTGCAAACCAGCGGATTTGTGGTGCTGCGCCTGTTGCGCCTTGATATCAGCTGCTTTGGCACGACCAATCCCATTGTCTGCAATCACGCATTCGATTTTATTGTCCGAGAGAGAAAACTGCAATTTGATTTCACCAGCATCGGTTTTATGTGCGACCCCGTGAATAATGGCGTTTTCTACAAAAGGCTGAATCAACAAAGGGGGAATGAATACATCTTCTTTTTCTATCCAGGGATCAAGCGCAATCTCATAATCAAAGGCACTATTACGGCTGAATTTTTCCAGGGATAAATAGGTATCCAGGCTGTCAATTTCATCCGACAGTGGCACCATGGCCTCCCGGGAGTTTTCCAATACAGAACGCATCAGCCGGGCAAACTTCGCCAGATAGTAGCGGGCTTTCTGGTTGTCATTGGCCGCAATCAATGCCTGAATGCTGTTGAGGGCGTTGAAAATGAAGTGGGGATTCATTTGCAGGCTGAGGGCTTTTTGTTCCAATTTCAGCAGTTCCTTCTCCATTTCCAGCTGGCGCTCCTTTTCGCTGGCTTTTCGTTTGACCTGATTGATTCTTAACCGAAAAATAAGCCAGACAATACCCAACAAAAAGATGGCGCAGGCCAGCAAAAACCACCAGGTTTGCCAGAATGGCGGATGAATCACCACCGGAACCGAAATGGACTCGCTCCACTTGCCGTCTTCATTCATTGCCCTGACCTTGAATGTGTATTCTCCGGGGGAAAGATTGGAGAACGTCGCATTGGATCGAAAACTAGGCGGGGACCAATTGTCTTCCTGCCCGACCAGTTGCCACTGGTAGCGCACATTTTCGGGATCTTTATGGTTGATGCCTACAAATTCGAATTCGAGATGATTTTGACGGAAGGGAAAGGAAAGACTCTGATTGACTGCATTCCATTTATCAAGTCGATCTGCGTATTTGGTGGTGTGGATCGACTCATAGAAAAGCTTAATGTCTGTCAGATGCAAAATGGGAGCAATGGGATTTTCTGAAAAAGAAGCCGGGTTGTATTCAGTCAATCCATTGATTGTCCCGAACCACATATGCCCATCACGGTCTCTTTCTACGGCATTTTGACAAACTTCCACGCCGACAAAGCCTTCACTGCGGCCAAAGTGCTTCCACTCAATGATGTCCTGATTGAGATCCAGGGTAGCACGGTCTACTCCTTTTTCTGATCCAATCCATAGATTGTTCCATTCATCTATTTCCAGCAAGTAGACATTGCTTGAGGTCAATTCCTCACTGTAGAGGGTGGAGATCAGGGTGTCTGGATAGGCGTACAGATCCACTTTTCGGAGCCCCCCAGCCGCGCCAATCCATAGATTACCATGTCCGTCTTCAGTCATGGATCGCACAGAATTGACGGCACGGTTTTCAGGAAAAAGAATCTGGTAGATCGAATCTTCAGTAATCATCCCAATGCCACGGCTGGCAGAAGCATACCATAGCCTTCCTTTGCGATCGATGTGGATGTCGTTGACCTGATTTTGTGGCATACCTGTCCGGGTAGCGTAGTAAACAAAATCCTTTTCCTTATCTGGAATGGAATCCGGATCCCAGTACATGCGCGTGATCCCGCCGCCAGTTGAAGCAAACAACATGCTGCCGTCTTTGGGGTCTTGCAGTATTTCGCGAATGTAATTCCCCCCCAATCCATCAGCGATGGCATAAGGGGTAAAGCTGGAATCACGACACACAAATACGCCTTCTCCTTCTGTTCCGATCCAAATATGTCCGTCTGCATCTTCAAAAATGCTTTTCACCTTGACGTCAAGAAATCCATTGCGGCGATCAAAATGGGTGAAATTCTGGCCATCGTACATGCTAACCCCACGTCCCGCTACCCCCATCCAGATGCGACAGTTTTGGTCTTCCAGAACCGAATAAACCGATCGCCCATTCAGGCCAAAGTTGCGGTCATAATGCGTAAATTGCTGTCCGAAATATTTGCTGACACCTCCCCCTGAGGTAGCAAAATACAAATTGCCCCAGCGGTCTTCCTGGATCACCCGAACATAGTTATTGGCGAGTCCGTCGTCCTCATCGAGGACATTGGCGGTATTGGTGCGCGGATCCCAGATTTCCAGGCCTGCATTCTGGCTGGCCATCCAAAGATGTCCTTTTTGATCAAAATGTAAATCAAACAGAAAACCACCCCCCAGGTTTCCGCGGCGAGACTGCCGTTCAAACCCACCTTCGGTCTTTTTGTACAAGCCACCACCATAGACAGCAGCCCAGATCACACCATCTGTATCCTGCGCAAAGGCCTGTACCTGTTGACGACGAAATCCTTCTTCCCTTCCATACCGATTGATGCGACTAGGGGTCACTTCAATGGCCCCGCCATCAAATCCAATCCAGACATGTTGGTTCTGGTCTTTGAAAAGGGTGCGTATATTTTCCTGCGGAAAGCTTTCTGTTTGCAGGTAGCGGAATCCTGTATCTGCAGACACGTAAAGCCCACGATTGGTTCCCAGCCAGATGTTATTGTCCCAATCGGTGGTAATGGCTCGTACAATCAGCGTGGTATCAAGCCTGATATTGTCAAATCGCTTACCGTCATAGCGGCTGATGCCCACATCAGTTCCAATCCAGAGGTTCCCGGCCTGATCTTCATGTAAAGCAGATATATAGTTATTGATCAGCCCCTGTCGCTGGGTAAATATTTCGAATCGTTTTCCATCGTAGCGGCAGAGCCCCCC
>JBCBZF010001040.1:0-2583 GCA_039815525.1 Bacteroidota bacterium
AATCGGTGGTCAGTTCAACATGGCCAAGGTGATTCCTGGTAAAGAAGATTACGCGGAGACCATTCGCTACTACGGCCGCCAAATCGAATTGACCGGCGTCAAGCTCCATCTCAATACCCGCGCCAGTGCGGAAAGCCTGAAAGCGGCTGGCTTTGATGAAGTCGTACTCGCTACGGGCGTAACGCCACGCAAAGTGAACTTTGATGGCGCTGATCATCCCAAGGTTCTGGATTATGCCCAGGTTTTGTATAAAAAAGTTCCAGTAGGTCAAAAAGTTGCGATTGTCGGGGCGGGCGGAATTGGCTTTGACATGGCAGAATTTCTGGCGCACGACCACAATGTACCTTCCCCCAGCTTGCACACCACTGAGTACATGAAAGAGTGGGGCGTAGACATGGGCTATTCCGAAGGCGGTGCATTACAGGGCGCGCAGCCGCTTCCATCTGCCAGAGAAATCTATTTGCTCAAACGTTCTACCGGTAAGCATGGGAAGAAGTTGGGAAAAACCACTGGTTGGATTCACCGGGCCAGTCTGGCCATGAAGCAGGTCAATATGATTGGGAATGTCAGCTATGAGAAAGTGGATGATGCCGGACTGCATATCACCGTCAATGACGAACCGCAGGTGTTGGAGGTCGATCATGTCGTGATCTGTGCGGGGCAGGAGCCCTTGCGTGAGTTGCAGGCTGATCTGGAATCAGTGGGTATGAGCGTGCATTTGATTGGTGGCTCCAATGAAGCCGCAGAACTGGACGCCAAGCGAGCGATCTATGAGGCCGCGCATTTGGCGGCGGGGATGTAGAGAAAACGATTTTTGTGTTCAGTGCCCACAGGATACGCCAAATCTTGTGGGCATTGTTCTTTGATCATTTTATCGCATTTTTGACCTTCCATTTTAGGCACAACCATCATGAGAAAACCATGGAAATTCATTCTGTTTGTCAGTCTTTCCCCCATCATTGCCGGACTGTACGGCTTTCTGCACAACCAGATTTCCTTTTTATTTTCAACGGAATACTTCAGTCAGTTTAAATTGGCCGCATTTGGTTTGGGACAACCGATTCTATCTGATCGAATCCGAGCCGGGATGTTTGGCCTTTTGTCAAGTTGGTGGCTCGGCTTTTTGTTTGCTTTCGTGATTGCTGTATTTGCATGGCAAAAGATCCGGACAGCCTATTTGCAGAATTGCTTTCGGGCAGCTGGTATCATCATCTTGGTAAGCTTGGGTTCTGGCTTGCTTGGATTAATCATTGGCTATATTTTCTCTGATATGTTAGCTACTGGCGTTTTCATCCCGCCGGGCGTGGCGGATACCACCTCATTTGTGGCAGTCGGTATCATGCAGAAAATGGGATTCTATGGTGTTTTCCCCGGACTGGTCATTGCAGTTCTGGAAATGTATCGTCGGAACTGACAGTTCACGGATTGTTCGTGCTAATCTTTTGTACAAATCCCCAAAGTAACATTGGGCAATATTATAGATCGCCTATTGCTAATAAACGAAACATGCTTTATCTTTCACTATGCAAATCCGCAAAGCCATCAACATTGAGGATTCCGAAGAAGCGATCTTTATCGCCCGCATTGCCGATGTCTTGTCTCATCCGGTTCGGGTAGCCTTGTATCGGTATGTAAAGGAGAAAAATCAGGTCCGCAATGATGTCTGCAACAAAGACCTGGTGGCGCATTTCCCTTACAGTCAGTCAAGTTTGTCCCAGCACATAAAGAAACTGCGAGAGGTGGGCCTGTTTCAGGTCGAATACCGCGATAAATTTTCCTTTTACAGTATCAATCAAAATATGATGGATCAGTACATACAAATGATTCAATCGCTATAACCTACTTATTCCCAGTACAATGATTGAGACATTAGTGGAAAAACACTGGCCAGCCGTGAAAGTCATTTACGTGGCCGGTATGCAAACTGGCCATGCCACATTCGAACAGCCAAACCAAATCGCAAGCTTTGCCAGCTGGCAGTCCGGGAAGTTGACAGGAAGCACCATTGTTTTTGTGGAGGGGGAAAAAGTGTTGGGATGGGCAGCTCTCAGTCCGGTCAGCGACCGCTGTGTGTATGCCGGCGTAGCAGAGGTGAGTGTGTATGTGGCAGCAGATGTTCAAGGCAAAGGCATCGGTAGTCAATTGCTCATGGAACTGATTCGAATATCCGAAGCCCAGGGCATCTGGACCTTGCAAGCCGGCATCATGACGGAGAATGCGGCCAGCATCCGATTACATGAAAAGTGTGGGTTTCGTCGGATTGGTGTGCGTGAAAAGCTTGGGCAACTCAATGGACAATGGCGGGATGTGATGCTGCTCGAAAGACGCAGTCTGGTGGTGGGTTAATCAGAGAGTCGGAAAAAGTGCCCATCGGGTTCTATGCGTGCAACTGGTCGGAAAAATTGACCATCTTTGCCGCTTTGGTGAATGACCATGTCCCGGTACAATTCTCCAAAGCAATAAGATTCGGTTTCGGTAACCCATTCGGCAAACACAAAACTGTCGATGAATTTTCCCTCCCGCGTGTAGGTCCTCAACAAAAACTGATAATCACGGTCTGAACGATGGCCGATTTTGAGGAAC
>JBCBZF010001306.1:0-1592 GCA_039815525.1 Bacteroidota bacterium
GGTCGATTCCTGAAAATCCATAGCCATAGGTGGAGGATTTATTCAGAACTCCTTCCGGAAACGCAGTACCACATTATTCTCCTTGAGATAGAGAGGCTACACACACATCCCCCCTCGCGTCCCAAAAATCTCCATTCAGGCAGCCATGTATTCTGAAAAGAGAATCTATGGTGCTTTTCTCTCTTTTCCTTTCGATCTTTGCGACAATGTTGATGCCTGATACAGAAAACATTAACGAGCATTTTGGGCTTATTTAAGAGGCATGAACCTCTCATTTTTTCAAAGTTGAATCAGGGTTTATTATGGGATACGCAGAACAAAAAACCAAACTTTTCAACGACTACCCCGCGATACAAGATCTGGCTGATAAAGCAAAAAAACGCATTCCCTCCGTGGCCTGGCATTACCTTCAATCCGGTACCGGAGACGAAGAATTGATCCGCCGCAACAAGGAAGCCTTTGAAAAAATTACCTTTCTCCCGCAATTCTGTAAAGGTGAATTGCAGGCCAATATTGAAACCACCCTCTTTGGGCGTAAATACGCCGCACCAATCGGCATCGCGCCGGTAGGGCTGACTGGATTGATGTGGCCGCGGGTAGAAATGTTTCTGGCTGCGGCTGCTGCCCGTAACAACATTCCCTATACGCTGAGTACAGTTGCTACGCAAACACCGGAAACGGTTGGTGAGCACATCGGTGATATGGGCTGGTTTCAACTCTATCCACCCAAAGACCGCGAGATTCGTGATTCCCTGCTGGAAAGAGCCAAAAACGCCGGCTTCCACACCCTGCTGGTAACCGCTGATGTCCCCATGGCCAGCCGCCGTGAGCGCACCAAGCGCGCCGGGCTGAAGATGCCACTTAAATACACACCCAAGCTGATCTGGGAAGGCATTACCCATCCGGCCTGGACCTATAATTCGCTGGTGCATGGCATGCCCCGTCTTCGTACAGTGGAGCATTATACCAAAAACAACAACCTCAAATTCGTGAGTGGGTTTGTGGGCAACCGCCTCGGTGGTACGCTTTCGTGGGAATACTGCCGGGAGTTGGTGGAAGCCTGGGACGGACCGGTGGTTCTCAAAGGGGTTCTTCATCCAGAAGACGCTGCCAAGGCAGTTGATGCTGGCATGGACGGCATCCTGGTCTCCAATCACGGTGCCCGCCAGTTCAATGGCGCAGTGGCTGCGATTGATGCTTTGCCTACGATTGTTGAACGCGTCAACGGGCAGATTCCGGTTTTATTTGACAGTGGCGTCTACACTGGATTGAACATCATGCGTGCGCTCTATCTGGGGGCTGATTTTGTTTTGATGGGACGAGGCTTCGTCTATGGTGTTGCTGCCCTGGGGCAGTATGGTGGCGATCATGTCGCCAATCTGATGATGGATGACCTCCGCAACAATATGGTGCAGCTGGGTGTCGGCTCAATCGCTGAATTGAAAGCCCGTGGTGAAATTGAACGTGAAATGGCTGGGGTTTAAATCAGTGATTTGACAGGATACGCAGACGCGATCAATTGACGTCTCTACACACTTATTATAGCAATCCCTCAATCTTTGATTGGGGGATTTCCTTTTCCATGCGATTCA
>JBCBZF010001174.1:0-2092 GCA_039815525.1 Bacteroidota bacterium
CGTAAGAGCAAAACGGGCATCATTGCCAAAAACAATTGGACAGGCCTCGTCTGCTTCGTTACAGGTCATCAGGGCTGCAAAATCTTTTTGTGGATTGACTGGATCAGAATAGACTTTGGACCAGGCAGTCATCGGTTTTCCCTTTGTCAGATAGTTGACTGCATAATGTGGATTGGTGGCTTCTTCGCCTTTGATGTCGAAACCTGCTTCGTGCAAAGCGGCAATAGCATGGGGGTTGAAAGCCGTTGCTTCGGTGCCGCCGGAGTAGATTTGCACGTCAGGTAAAGCATGAAAATCTGCGAGGGTCTTGGCCCAGATTTGTCCAAGATGCGAACGACGGGAGTTGTGGGTGCAGATGAAAATCATCCGGATCGGGGCTTGCTCATTCAGCTTGGATTGAATGTAAGCCGCAATTTCTCGTAGCAATTGCTGTCGCTCCGCCGGAATGGCGGCCATGTCGTCTCTCAAAGAATGGATATAGGTTTCGATTTGTGGAAAAAGGCGCATGTCGGTCAGGTTTTGGGCCTCAATCTACGGAAGCAATGTTAAGGGAATAATAAGAATGAGCGCAGGGCCAGGTGAGAAGGCAGGCGAAGGTCAATCTCTGGTTCGTTCTGCTCTCGCAAACATGACCATTTGAACGACTGTGGCTGAGAGGAAAAAATAATTCTCTCCCTTCTCCTGGCATCCCTCACCTCAAAATTCTCTATTTTGCCCTTCACAAACTATCTTTTGCCCCAAATGAAACAACTATCACTGCTAAGTTTGTTGTGTCTTATACTGGCTTGCCAGGCACCAATTGAAAAGACCGACAACAAAGCCGAAGAAACCGCCGGAAATGCCGTGGCGGAACGGCTAAACATTTACACCAATGTGCGCCTGACAACTGATGTGACCAAACTGACAGAGGCAGAGAAAAAGATGCTCCCGATTCTGATCGAAGCCGCTCAGATCATGGACAATCTATTTTCCCGTGAAGCATATCCACCCGCCGTCAAGGTTGATGAGAGTGAGTTTGATGAGGCAACCAAAGCGTTTATGAAAATTAACTACGGGCCTTGGGACCGTTTGGATGGGAATAAGCCTTTTGTGGATGGAGTGGGAGAAAAGCCTAAAGGCGCCAACTTTTATCCGGTGGACATGACCAAAGAGGAATTCGAAGCTTTTGATGCACCGGATAAGAAAAGTCTGTATACACTGATTCGCCGTGATGAAAGCGGCCAGCTTATGTCTATTCCTTATCATGAGGCTTTTGATACAGATGTGAAACGTGCCAGTGATCTGTTGAAGCAAGCAGCTGAGATCGCTGAGAATCCAGGCTTGAAAAAGTATCTGAACCTACGTGCCGAAGCGCTGTTGACAGATGAATATGACGAAAGCGATATTGCGTGGTTGGGCCTTGAAGACAATGGCATTGACGTGATTATCGGTCCAATAGAAAACTATGAAGACCAATTGTTTGGAGCCAAGGCAGCACACGAAGCTTACATCCTGGTCAAGGACAAGGAGTGGAGCCAGCGTCTGGCCCGTTATGCCGCTTTTCTGCCTGAGCTACAGCAAGGCCTGCCGGTGGCAGCCGAATACAAAGCCGAAACACCGGGCCGCAAAGCCCAACTCAATGCCTACGATGTGGTTTATTACGCAGGCGATTGTAATGCCGGCAGCAAAACCATTGCCGTCAACTTGCCCAATGACGAGGAAATTCAGATCAATCATGGGACCCGCCGCTCCCAGCTCAAAAATGCCATGCGGGCCAAATTCGATAAGATTCTGATCCCAATTGCAGGCGAATTGATTGCAGAAGACTTGCGAAATCATATCACCTTCGACGCTTTCTTTGCCAACACCATGTTCCATGAAGTAGCACATGGATTGGGGATCAAAAATACCATCAATGGCAAAGGCTCTGTGAGGGAATCGCTGAGTGATCAGGCGTCAGCCCTGGAAGAAGGCAAAGCAGATATTCTTGGTTTGTACATGGTGACCCAGCTGTTCGCCAAAGGCGAGATTCCGGAAGGAACCCTCAAAGACAATTATGTCACCTTCATGGCCAGTATCTTTCGTTCGGTGCGTTTTGGCGCTTCCTCTGCGC